>JAQSXU010000018.1 GCA_029256485.1 Clostridiaceae bacterium | reverse complement strand
CCATGGTATTAAACAAAACTTAAACTACAATAAGACATTTGTTCAAATACCAATACTTAAACTAAAAGAAATGATTAGCTATAAAGCAAAATTACAAGGGATAGAAGTAAAACTTCAAAATGAAGCATATACTTCTGGTTGTAGTGCAATTGATTTAGAATTAATAGCTAAATCACATTACAATAAAAAAAGAAGAATATGCAGAGGCATATTCCAAAGTAACACAAACATTAAAATTAACTCAGATGTGAATGGTAGTCTTAACATATTAAGGCTATATACAAAAGACACATGTATTCCCAAACTAATAACAACAGCAAGGGATAAGGGCTACGTGAATAGCCCAATAAAGCAAAGGGTGGCTTAGGTAGTACCTAAGTGAAAACTTAAATACAACTACTTTATAGAAGCCCCACTTTTAGCGTTAGCGTAAGTGGTGGGAGTATTCACCAAATGTTCTTAATTCATAACCAACAGTTTTATCTTCAATACTATTTTCAACAGCATTTAGACACACCCCATAAAGATATTGTGCTAATTTATAATATTTTTTTGGTATTATACAATATTTTTTTTCTTGATGACTAACCAAGTAATAGGTTATATTTCTACCTTCTGTTAGATAATATATTTGTTGCTCCTGCATTTCTTCACACCTCTTTACTTTTTCACAATCGAACCAAATACCTACTAACCTTACAAAAAAGGCGTTTGGAATAATATTTCCATTCATATCAGTAGCACAACCAGAACATACTTGATAAATATTATGATTTGTGTCATACCATAAATGTTCATCATTTTTAATTTGTTCTGCACCTTTAACTTGTTTTGCTGTAAATTTATGAAATTCGCCTCCACAAGTTACTGATTTCATAATATCTCTATCCCTTTGTTCACACATACACTCTGTATCCGTTGGTGCATAAACCATTAATTTTTCAGTATCTCCCCAATCTATCATTTCAACCTTTTTAATCATTATATTTCCTCCTTTAAATTAAGTAAATATCTCCAAATAATTTATTTGTTATAAAACGCCTTACCTTTTTATCTTCTATATTATATACAAACTCCCTCACATAAATCAAAAAAATAATCAACTTGTTTTATTAAAGCAATACCAAATGAATATGATATAAAAAGAAATTAAGAAGGAGAACTTCGAGTTCACTTTAAAAAAGGAGGATTTTATGGAAAATTTAAAATCTATTAAAAGACTTGAAAAATTTCATAACGGAGGTTTAATAGCAGATACTTTTACATTATTATCAATTTTACTTATTAAAGACTTACGTTCAAAACTTATATTAGTAGCTTTTTTTATTACTTTTACAGCATTTTTATTTATAACTAAATCAGAGATAAAAAGCATGAGAGAAGAAAGGGTAAGAAGACGCAACAACTTTAATAAAATAACTCAGGCTTATAATGAATGTATGAGTATGCTTTATTACATTGAACAATTATATATAAGCAATGGTTATAGCGTAGAAAAGATACCAAGTCTTAATAAATTGCATAAGGAACTCAGCAATTGTCATTTTCCTGAAGACTTTATTTCTCTTCAAGAAAAATTGAATATAGAATTTGAAGATGCTCTTAATTTTATATATTCAAAAAAGAGAAAGTCCAAAGAAGATACAGTTAGTGATTCTGAGAAAGAAAGTTCAGTAGTAAAGTATTTAAGAATATTAGGATTAAATGAAGATACTTCTAATTCTTCAGACATTAAAAAAGCATATATAAAGATGATTAAGAAATATCATCCAGATTTTAATGGTAATTCTATAGAAGCAACAGAAAAATCAAAAGAAATAAATGATGCTTATGACAATTTGCAAAATTACTTTTATGCATAAGGTTAAGGGAGATTTAATAATCTCCTTTTTATTAATTGAATAATTATTCCAGGAGGATTTATTATGGCAATATTTTACCATATATCAACAGAATTAAATCATAATGGTCAGTTCGAACCAAGAATACCAGAACATAGACATAAGGATGCTGAGAATATAGAAATTAAAAGAGTATGTGTAGCTCCTTCCTTAGAGGATTGTTTAACTGCAATTCCCAATGGAGGTATGAGACTTGAATCATATGATATTGATAGAAGAGGATACTTTTTAGTTATTACGATTGATACTGATAAATTAGGTATATCTTCACAGAGTATTATTACATCAGAAGAACTTTACGAAAAAGATTATGTTCGTGACGCTAACATAACAAATGAGCATTGGATTACTTGCTCTTTTACTGTCAGCCAGGAAGATATGTTTATCATCAAGCTAAATGGTTGGCAGGAACAAGTTTATGACGTATTACCACATTGTATTTATGCTATTGCAGATGAAAAATATGAAGGAGATTATTTTGAGGCATATGAAGAAGAATATGATAAAGGAGTTCCTTGTTGTACTGCGATAGAAGATTTAGATTATACATGCGAAAATGTAAATGCAGGTGAAGAAGTAAACTTAAGATATTATGATGATTTTGAACAGGAAGATATTCTTGATTTACTTAAAAATTATCCAGTTGAAACTATGGAAGTTTCTATTGATGGAGTTTTATTTAAGGTAAAATCAAGTTGCAATTTAAAAGATTTATTCTTGTCACATTACAATATGTTAGGTTTTGTATAAAGCAAAAAAAACACTTTACGAATAATTCATAAAGTGTTTTTTTGTCTTAGCGAAGAGTGCTAATTATACTAAAATATTAGAGTTTTCTAATATTCTTGTATCTATTAAATCATCATCTGCTATTACAAACTTATTAATTCCATTTTCTTTTAACACTATACATATTGCTCTTTTAATTTTATTTTCCAAATTTATTTGTTCAACAGTATTGTCATTAGGAAAAATGTATGTTATAAGCAAATTTCCCCTACCATTCTTATTTATACTACTCATATTTTATCCTTTTTGTTAAATCCTTAAATCCAATACTAAGAAGCATTTCAACCATTTTATTTATTGTAAGCACTTCCTTAGTTTTATCAATTTTAGCAAGCAACTCAATAAGCTCAGGCATCTCAGCTAAAGTACTCCATCCATCATAATATACTTCAAGTCTTGGAAAAGGATTCCACCTAATAGCAAATTCGCCTTGTGTTCCTTTATCGTTTTCAGAATAAAATCCTATCATTATTTCATTTGAATAAGCTTCCGAATCTACAAGAAAACCTTTAATATATGTATCCATAAATACCTCTTTTATTTATTTGATATATTATTATAGGCTATAAATTTAGAAATATTTAGAAAAAATATATTTTTGTTTTTTAATTTTTGTTCATACTATACTTTGTTGTATCTATCATTACTTTGATGAAAAAATATGTAATACTAATTATTGCAACAATTCCACCAAAAGTTAATAATACCAAACTCATATTTTCAGACATATCAACTATCCTCCTTTTAAAAGTTTATAAAAAGATATAAAAAATGTTTATAAAAAATATTTTTGCTCTTGAATAATCTATTTAATTTGTGGTATAATACATAAAAAGACACAGTTTCCTTTTTCAAGTTTGTACAAATTAAAAGTATTTCTTTATTAGTGAGCTATTCCCAGTAGCTCTATTTTTTTTTGTTGCTTTTCTTATTGTTTTTCTTATTGCTTTTTTTGTTGCTTTTTTTGTTGCTTTTTTTGTTGCTTTTTTTATTCTTATCAATTTTCGTATGAGTTTCATATGTAGTAATACCAAGATTTATTTTTGAACTATGGTCTATTTGTGGAAATACACTTAGTTTTAAGCAAAGAATAAATACTGCTATAATCCCAATAAATGATATTATCCCTATAACGAAAATCAAAATTTTCAAAATTTCTATCATAGTATGTTCCTCCTTTGTACTTATTTCTCAAAATACGAGATTTATCTTATTAACTACAAGTTAACAATTGTAAGTACAAAACTTTCAGGACACTGTGTCTATTGGCATAAATTGTCTATAGAAGGAACATATCTAAGGGGAAAATTTAATTTGTACATTTTTAAAATCAATTTACATATATATTATAACATATTATTCCAAATTTTTAAAGAGGTACGTATGATTTTTTTTAAATATTTTTATAGATAAATTTTTTAGGTTTTAATTTTTAAATACAAACCTTGAGTTTCCCACTCCTAATGTATGCTTTCACATGCAGTAGGAAAAACCTCTGGTATAGGATTAAATTTTTTCGCCAATTCTATTGAGTATATAATAACTTATTCTGGGATTTGTTCTGCACCATATCCATTCCAGTTGTGCTTCAAATCTTTAAAACCTTCAATCTTCTTAATTGATTCTTCTCTTTTTTATTCATAACTCCCCCACTTTTATTTAATACCTTTTATTTTTACTTTAACTCCTGGTAAATCTTTAACTAATGCAAGTTCTTTTTCAAGATTATTAGCCATAATTTTTTTATTCCATAAATGATTGTTAATACCATATCCATTTTTATAATATTTAAGTGCCCCTAAATAATTTTCATATTTATCTGCGTTTAATAGAGTTATATAATAAACTGCTTTAATATCTATTTCATTTGCACTACAAATGCTGACATTTTCCATATCTATAATCTTACTTAGAAACGCCTTCTCTTCATTTTCCATATCCATATTTATTATTTTTTCCCAGGATTGTTCAAGTGGAGAATATCTATATCCTCTTTCTTTTAGCTTATCTTTTATTTTATAACAGTTTCTCACTTTTACAGCAAGTTCATTATTTTTATAGCTTAAAAGAGGCACTTTCCAATTATTAATATCACCAAAATATTTTTCCAATCTAAATTTATCAGCATTATCACTAACTGCTATAATATCTTTCTTTGAAATAATGCCCATACCAATAGCATTAATCAGTAATAAATGCATTATCTCATAAAATTCTTTAGTATGGTCACTATCATATCTTATCATGCAATCAATATGATGACTTACCTCATGTATAGCAGTTGTTATTATATGATTTGTTGGGCGTGATAAATTAAATATCTCTATTTTCTTTTGTTTTAAATAATACCTTCCATGAATTGTTTTTCTTTCTTCTGACTTTATTTCTATATCAAATTTTTTAAATTTATAATTTTTACTATCAGGATAAGCCATATCTATAATATCTCTTAATATATTGTAAATCTTGTATGATAACGTTTTAAATTCCCCCTTTTTTCTATTTTTATATTCTATGCTCTTGTATTTTTATTAATAAAGAAATAGTAATTAATAACATCTGATAGTAAAAATGAAAAAGCACTGAGAAAATTTTAATGGACTCTATTTCAGAGTCAAAAAACTTAGTTAAAATCACATCCGATTTTTAATGTAACTATTGGTGTTATTTTTTAATAAATATCAAGTATAATATTAGAAAATATAAATTAGGGGTTTGTCATTTGACGAATATGTTGATTGCATTACGAACAATAAAATAGAAATTCTTCTATTTAGTTATAACAGTAAGGAGAAAAATGAAAATGAAGGAAGTATTAATAGTAGGACAACACACTTTTGAGATAGTAGATTTTATTCCTTATGGTTATCATATTTGGAATATTGGAAAAAACATGAAAGAAGATTATTTACCTTTAGTACAACTTGGTGGGTATGATGGTTGTCAAGTTATTGGAATTATGAAGGCTTTACCTTTAAAAAATGCACAAAAAATACTAAGTGTAATTGGCGAAGGTAATAATACTCCAGGAAAAATGAAGGTTTGTATTGATAAATACGAGGTTAACGGCATAAACCAAGAGAAAACCGAAAAAATGAAAGAAGCATTGGAAATTATGCTTAAAATTAAAGGGATAGATAACCTATAATCAGTAAAGTGAATATCTTTTCAACTAAAGTAATTCGTTTTATAATTCTATTGTAAACAAAATAACACAAAACGCAGAGAAAAATTTCTCTGCGTTTTTGCATATGATTTATTTAAATTAAATTAGTTACAATTAAAAATTGTATGTGCATTTAACTATAAAAATAAATTTTGCACCTCAAAACTGAACCCTTTAAGAAAATTTCAGTGCTTTTAATATTATAGTATAAAGTTTTTAAATATTTAGTAGATTGATATTATTGTTATCGTATTTTTGACCTTTTCCTAACCAATAATCAAGAATTTCTCTCCTTCCATCTCTTGAATTAAGACAATCTATTACGAAAATATCTATATGTTTGTCATTTTTGGGAAATTTAAATTTAGAAATCCCAACAACTTCAGAATATGATGTCTTAATTTTAAGGTGCTTAATAAATTCATCTATTTCCTTTTGTGTAACACCTGTTAACATTAAAGAATATCCATCTTCTTCTACAATAATCATTGTAAAAACTCCTTCCTTTATTTTGAAGTTAATAACTAATATCCATATTTCTTCTATTAGGATAACTAATCTTTTTATTTTTGTCTCAACTTACTTTTTTATAACAAGTACTTAGAATAATATCTACAGAAGTAGCTCTTTCGTTACTTGATTTATCTTTCAAATATGACCTAAGAACACTCCATTTTAAATTACTAACTTTCTCCCAAACCTTGCCAATATTAACATTAGGAGGAGCTATTATTGTAATTTCATTTAGATTATCGTATTTAATAATGCAACCAGCTTTTTTAGCTAATCTACCTACAGATTTACATTCTTTATCATTTAAAAGTTCATATACATATGTTCTTTCAAATGGTTCTATTGAATGTTCATATTCAATATTTTTAACCACATATTTTGACCTATATCCGAAACATTTATATTTCTTTAAAATAATATCCATATTTGTAATTCTTATAATTTCTTCTTTACATATTGCATCTTGGTTTATAACCCAGACCTCTTTCCCCATTAAAGCATCAGGAACTAAGTTTCTTCTAACCAAGGAAGCTGAATTTATCAAATTTTCTTTACTTATACTGTTTTCGTCTAAACTGTATAAGTATATTATTGAAGGGAAATTTAAGCTCTTCTCAAATTGAATAAGATTTTTTGCTTTTAAAACACCTGATGGCATTGTAGTTAAAGCTCTATTTATGTTTGTAGAAAAACATATTCTTTTTATAGTTTTATCTTCTCCCTCTATTCGACATTTAGGTATTCTTGGATAAAACTTTTTTACTTTTCTTACAGAAAAATGATACAACATTTAATCACCTTCTTTTTTATTTCCAATAACAATATAAGCACTGATATTGGCAACCATAACCATTTTTATGAGTTGAGTATGTTAATAGTTCAGTTTTACTTGCTAAACATAGACAGGTTCTTCTTTGACCTTTTAAAGTGTCATTATCTGTTTTAAGATTTAACAAATCCAAATCTTTTTTAGAAACACAACCAGTTTGTGATGCCTCTGTTAGATATGTTTCTGAACAGCTTTCAAAAACTAAATTCCGACTATCCTTCATTTCTTTTATTAAGCGATTTACTTCATTAAATTCAGATTTCATAGCTTGGAAATCTCCTGTAAATGGAACTGGAATGCCTGCAGTTTTAAATCTTTCTCTAACATGAGGGTACATATCTATAACGCTTATTCTAAATCTTTTCACATCATTACTAATGTAATCAATTACGTTTTTTACATTTTCAAGACCTTTTTTTGTTGGAATAATCGGGTCGATTCTAATAACTATATTTTGACTTGGAAATCCTGAGTTTATCAACCTTTTGACCTGATATAATTGTTTTTTAAAATCGGGAATATTTGGTTCAACAATTGTTCCACCATATCCAGTGCAAGTCGCATGAAGTATTACCTTATCTTTATATTTTAAAATTTCCTCAATAAATTTATCAGTTATATTTTTAGTTATTATAATAGCACCGTCTATTGAGTTCATTTTTTCTACCCAGGTATAATCTAAACTTGCATCTCCTGCTTCTGTTATTCCTATTTTCATATATTAATTCTCCTTTGCTCTAAATTATTACGATTCAAGAATATCTTTTATTCTTTTAAGCTTGTCTAATGATAATTTGTTTATATAATCTGAAAAGTAATTTTTCCTCAATTCATCATATAAAGCAATGCTTTCTTTTTCATCTAACGCATTTTGACGTTTTGAAAATAGCTTATAGTTTGAACAACCTACTGTATAATGTTCTCTATAGTCATTAGCTACTACAAATTTCATATTTAAATTTTTATAAGTTCCATATTCTACAGTAATGAATTTTTTACCAACAGATATAACTTTACATTCTAAAAGCCATTCTCCTACATTTTCTAAAGTCATACCTTCTTTTATTCTATGAAAAGCATTGCTTTTTTCTTCTACCATCATGTAAGCTATCTGACCTCTTATGAATTCTTGATTTTTCATATATCTACTCCTTAATTAAATATTTTAATATAAAATTCCTTTTACATAATATTTTTATATTATAGTTGTTTTTTTATTGCATTATAAAAGCAGTTATAATCATTTATAACTGCTTTTATAATTTCTTAGTTCCTCAACATATGAAAATCTCTAAGCATTAAAATTTTAATACATATTTATCTTAACATTTAATATCTTCTACATAGCAATCAAATCTCCAATACGGGAATCCATTTGATATATTTTTGCATTCAATGATACTAATTACTTTTACATTAACTTCTATATATTCTTTTAAAAATTCTTCTAATTCATCTTTATTTACATTATTAAAGTATTGGCTTTCATTACCAAAAACTTTTTTATGACAACTATTATATTTTTTACTATCCCATTGGTATAGCCTATCGCTAAAATATGTTCTGTTTGGATTAATTCCCTCATAAAATTTTATAGGAACAATTTCAATATTACCATTACTATCCTCAATATAGTAATTATAATCATCAAGTATTTTATTCATGCTGTTAACACCTTTCTTATTAATTTATATTAGTGTTTTCTTTTAACCATTATTTTCTCACTTTTTTATACTTACTTATTTCATTCTTTAAATAGAAAATAGCATAGCCATCAGTTGTTCTTCTTATAGCTATAATATTGTTATATTTAAACGGTAAATATTTCATTGTTAACCTATCGCATTTAATATATCTTACAAACATCATGCCTCCAAATAAATTAAATATTTAATTTCATTTTCAAGATTTTTGATACAATCATGCATGGTGTAGCTAATATAAAAACCTTCTTTGTGTTTTTTATATTCTCTTATTATATCTTCTACTGAATAAGTATAATATCTACCTTTTATGAATTTAATGATTTTGTTAGTATTTTCCTGCTTAAAATATTCTTTTTGACCTTCTGCTGAATATTCATCATACAAATCAAGCATTCCGTTTCCACTACTCATAGTCCCACCTCTTTATTATCTAATTAGTTTATCATCAGGCACATTATGTTCAGATAATAATTTCCCTTCTGATAGTGCCATATCATATATTTCTTTTGCGTTATCTGAAGTATAGTTTTCTAAAAAGGTTTCTCTATCTTCACCTTGAAGTTTACTTACGAACCAAATCTTATCAACATCAAATTCCTTAGTTGCAATTACACTGCCTCTGTCATCGTAAGTATCAATTTGTAACCCTATTGCTTTATCAAAATCAGCTTCTGTTTTTTTAATAGTTAATTCATTTACTAATTCAAATAAATTAGTCCTATCTAAAAGAAATTTTTCTTTTTCTTCTTTTGCATACTTTTCGAATTTAATTAAATGGTAACGCTTTTTTTCTAAATCATTCTCTATAGAAGCTATTATTACATTTAACTGATTAATTCCTTTCATAATTAATCCTTTTGTAATTGGAACAAATTCACACGTATCTTTGTCCTGAAATTTTTCAAGCCTTACTTTATCATCCTCAGTATAAATGCCAGCATGTGGAATAAATGCTGTATATCCCTTTTCATTTGCTTTCCACCATGTTTCTACATTGTTAATCCTTGTCCATTTATTACTTTTAATAAAATATTTTCCTGTTTTAAACATATATAAATTTCTCCCTTTAATTTTATTTTGAATTTAAAATACCTTTTTTTATATCTCTTATATTATATTTACATTTTGAACAATTATAAAGAACTGTTAATGTAAAACAGTTCTTTATAAAACAGTATTAGTCAAGATTTTCATTCTTAACTTTCTTTAATACACTTAATAGTTTAAAATACTTTTCTTGACTATCAATGCAATTAATAATAATTCTTTTAAATTTCCCCTCTTTTCCGTAAAGCCAATTATCTAAGTCAAGTTCTTTATATATAGTCTCAGATACATAAACCTTTTTATAATAATCAATATCCGCTTCAACTTCATCAAGAGTATGATTTTTAATAATAAGTTGTTTAGAAGATAACTCCATTACCATATTAACAATATTTTCAAAGTAATCAATTCCATTCCAAGTATTATAATCATAATCACTATCGCTACTGTTTTGAAAACTTACCCATGTTTTAAACATTCCTTTAGCTGACATTGGGAAAACAGTTCCCGATACAGCTAAAATTTCTTTTTCTTCCCAATATATAAAAGAAATATTAAATAATTGATATAGCCACATTTTATCTAATTTAAATCCAATTTTAGTATTATCTGTTTCTTCCATATCATAAGATGGGATATCGTATTTACAATCATTAATAAATTCATATGAATTTTTAGTGCATTCATTTGTAAAGTTTAAACAAAAATCAAGAACTTCTTCTTTTTTCATATTTATAAAACCTAAACTAAATTTATAACTCATTTATATACATCCCTTCATTTTATCATGTAAAATACTTTTACATTATTCATATCCCTGGATTGTAATGCCCTTTTACTTTGTTACAGGCATTAGTGCAATCAAATTCTTTTAAATCAGCATTTAAAATATCTTCTGTTATTACAGGAATAAGTTTTTCTTTAACACTTTCAGTTTTCTTTAAAAGTGCTTCTTTTCCATCTTCTGTTTTTAACCAATCAATTGCTTTAAAATATAAATTCATCTTATCCACCGATTCATTTTCAGCTAATTCATTCATTTTATCAGATATAGAGATATTTTTTGCTTGACTTAAAGCTCTATCTTCCAAGGACTTAATATTTTTAAGTATATTGTTTATGTTTAAATCTATAAAACTTGGCACTTCACCAACTAAAGTTGCAAGAAATCCGTTTTTTGAAGGAATTCCTATGCCAGGCAAAGCAACATCCCAATCTTTTTTCCTATTTTCCCATTGTTTCTTTGTAACCTTTTTTGGTTTCTCAACATTACTCCAATAGCCATAATATTTTACAAATTCAGAGTTTTCCCATATTTTTGCGTATTCTTCATTTTCACTATAAAATAAACATAATATTTTCCTATTACTTGGAATAAATCATATACTACATTCTATATCAAACGTAGGGTTTCGCTGTTCAGTTTTCTTAATTTTTTTATTTTTATCATAGATATTTAGATATGTATTAAAAAAAGCAGAATAATTTAAATATTTCTTATCTTTTTTAAATACATTTAAAAATTCTTCTTCACCTTTTAGCGTCAGTGTATCTATCATATTTACAGCTATTTGTGATATTAGTTCTTCAGTTATTTTAATTGATACTAATTTCATTTTTTGTCTTAAATCCATTGTAAAATCTTGAAGCTGTTTTAAATTCATACTCGGCAATTTATATCCATTGTATATTTTAGTACTCATTAAACACTCTCCCTTACAAACCTTGGATTATTACCAAATATATTTAAACTTATATGCCCAACATCAAATGACCAATTTTCATAATCTTTTAAACTTTTTAAATTATTTATACATTGGGTAGCGTCATCAGGTAATTGGAATTTCGTTGCATCATAAAGATTTCCTTGAATCATATACCCATCTTTAAAATCAGAAACAAAAGACGGATAACTTCTATCTTTTAAATATGCTAAAACCAAATAAACCTGCCTATCTTTTAATGATTTTTGTTTAATTTCAAATAGATTATTATTTTGGAAGTCTGATTTCAACTCTGGATTTTCATATATACTATCCAATATTTCATATGAAGATGTTAAACTACCAACTATTTCTGATAAAGAATATAATCTTCTTTCTCCTACGGAATTTATACCGTCTATGCACCAACCTAAGTTACTTTTTACCACTATTCCTTCCCATTTATTTTCAGGTTCTTCATACCCATAAGCTATTACTTCAATATAATCGCCTTGATATATGTCAGCACCTGTTTTAGTATCATTTATTCCAATACTCCAAACAATTTCATAATTAAAAACTTCTTCTAATCTGTAGTCAGACTGTGGTAATTGTTCATTAAACCATAATTTACTCTGTTGGTCTATTAAAAATCTACCACAATTTGAAGTCATCCATTTTTCATTTCCATTGTCCCATATTTTATATTTTTCATTCATATATCTTCTCCTTAAGTTAAGATTACCTTAGTTATATTCTGTTTCATTAATTATTTCAGGATTAATAGCAAAATCTTTACATATATCTGTCAAGTTGACTATACAGTAATTGTTTTGCAAAGAGCCTTTTATGCCACTTCTGTCCATATAATCTTCTCCAAGTATTTCAGTAAATGCTGGCAAATCCTTTAATTCTACATTTAATAATAATTTATCCCCTTGGTTTTGTACTTGATTAATTTCACAAAATGCCATAAATGCTTTTAATGCTGTTTCATCCATAATTTTTTGTCTTACCCCCTATATTTATTCTTTTAGATTCTTAATAAAGCTTTCAAGTTCTTCAATTGTTTTAAACCGAAAAAATTCATCATCTTTTTTCAATGAAAGTGTAATTTCCTGAGTTTCCCCACTACATATACTCATTGAATAATCTTTTAAAATAGTTTTTGAATCAAAAATTAATTGAAATACTTCAGTTGAGGAATGTCTATCATCCTTAGCAATTTCTTCAAGTGTTTTTGCTATTTTAGACATTGTTCCATTATAAAATCTACTTCCTGCGTTAGTTTGAAAAAAAGATATTGATTGATTAGAACCATCATACATCGCTTTAAGAAAGCTACTCATTAAACTTCTAATGTCAGCTAAATGACGCATAGAATTAGAATTTTCATTATCATTTAATTTTATTGCTATAATTTCAAGACTTTTTGCTATTGAAGGGATATGAACACTAAAATATTTTTTACCCATACCTGTATTATGAAAATTTATACCCATAAGTATATCTCCTTTAGATTATTAGTTGTTTTAACAAACACCTTTATTACTTGTTTTTATATTATAGATAATTTTAAATAATTAATTAAGCAATTTTGACAATTAAATAATCGTCTGACTTATCAATAGAAACTATTTTCTTATTTGACGTATCTACCAGCATTTCTTCTTCATGGATATAAGGGTTTTCTTTATATATTTTATTTATGTCTAAGCCAATACAGTTATCTTCTAAAATAAATAGAACATTTAAAACCCTATCATATACTTCATCCCAGGTTATTAATCCATTATCCACTTTTTTTTCATAAATTCTTAAATAACTTTCATTATCGTTTTCTCTAAAATGCTTATCCTTATCTTCTTCCAAAATTTCAATATCTTTTTCATTTAGTACTTTCTTAGAGATTTTCCCCAATGTTTCTTCAGGTATATATTCATCTTTAGCAAATCCTACTGCAATGTTTAAGTTTTTACTCCAACTACTATAATTATCCCAATATGGAAATAAACTACCTACTTTTATTTCTTCTGCAGGAACTCTTGCCCCTCTATATAATTTTCCATTTATATTTTCTTTATATTTTTCAATTACTTCTTCTAAACAAGCTCTATCCTTTGGTCCTACATAATCTTTAATTATTTGTTTTTCTCTATCATTTAACATATATGTACCTCCGAATAATTTATATTTACATTATATCATATTTATGGTATAATGTAAATTATAAATTACATATTTATTAATAAATAATACATTTGTTATTCTATTGATTCTTAGTATATTTTCGAAATGAATATTAAAGATAAAATTTAAAATAAGAAAGGATATATTTTATATGAACGATATTAAATTAAATCAAATAAGAAAATGGAAGACTGATACAAATAATGAACATTTTAAAATAATTGTTGATAATGGCATACATTATGGAAATCATTTTTATATAATTGAGTATTTAACGGATAAGAGAAAACAAACAGTAACAGAGCCAGAGTTAATTAGGTCTGTTATATCAAATGTATATGATGATATTGATTTAAATTAATTTTTAATTGGAGGTCAATATGAAGGTATTAAGATTTCAAAGAACTAAAGAAATAGAAGCAAAAAGTTATTATGAGGACTTAATGGATATATGGTTTGCTTGTTAACATTATAAATATTGCTAATATTTATGAGACACCTAAAAATTTGATAATGAAAAAGAAATCATACAGGTAAAAGTACTGTTATATAAAGGAAGAAAATTATGAGCATTAGTAGTAAATATAATCTGCATTATGGTGACGAAAGAAGAACAATTATTAGTATAGAAAATATTAAAAGTGTATCTGAAAAAGAAAATAGATATGATTTATTTGAATTAAATAATATAATAGAACACTCATTAGGGTTTAATACAAGGGGCTGTGAAAATAACCTTATAAAATTAGGATTTGACATACCAATATCAGAGTGTTTTAAAGGTGAATATGAATATTGTGATTTTTGGCATTATCAAGTGGATGCAGTATTTAGAAGGTTTGTCAGGAATGATAGTTGCAATTCAATATATGTAGGAACTAAAGAAGGTATAGATTATAAAAAACTAAAGAAAAAACCTAATAATTGGCAAAAAATGATGTTAGAAAAGTGGAATGAATTACTATATCCTTTAGCGGATAAAAACGGATGGATAAAATTAGTTATTTGGTGGTAGAAACTAAAACAAGAATAGTCGGTTAAATAAAAAGGTAGTTTAGGTATGATAATGAAAAAATAATCATATAGTTATATAAATTTTAAATATTACAGTATAATAAAATAATTACAAAAGAAAAAGGAGAACATAACATGTTTAATAATACAGAAACAAAACACCCAAGTTTTGGAACATTATCATTTAGTAGAGTAAATGGAGGTACAAGAAATTTATTTGGAAGCTCTATAAAGCACAGAGACACTATAGTAATGCGTTTATATGAGGCATGTATTGAAAGAAATTTGAATCGTGATTGGATTCGTGGAGACAAGGTTATTGCAGAAGCTGAAATGTCTTATAGTCAATTTGCAGAAGCTATTACTGCAATGAATATGGGTTCTGGTGTTCCTGTTACATTAAGATATATAAAAAGTGTTGGAGTTATTGAAGAATGTCCTTTTGTAGACAAAGTACAACAATTTGAAGAAGAGTTTTCAGAGCATGTTGATGAATCTAACCAAGCAATTAACAATATAATAAACGAAGTTTCTTCAATTTTTAGCGAAAAGAAAAACTTAACAAAAGCAGACAAAGAAAATATATTAAGAAGCTTACAACAACTTCAAATGAATGTTGGTTCAAACACTAAATTCATATATGAACAATTTAATGAACAAATGGATAAAACTGTATCTGAAGCTAAAGGTGAAATAGAAGCTTTCATACAAAATAAAATAAATTCTATTGCCAATGTAGCTTTAGTTGAGCACAAAGATGAATTTAAGAAATTAGATAGCCCTATAAACTTTTAAAGATAGAGCCGACTATGTATTTAAATAATGATGATTATAGATTAATAAATCAATTTAAAGATATTATCAAAGCCAATAAAACAATTATGAATACATTGTCCATTATGGAATCTTTGAATTTATCAGATTGTTGGCTAACAGGTGGGGCAATACGTTGTGCTGTATGGAACTGGATACATAACTATGAATCGGACAGAAATTTAAAAGATTTGGATATTGTTTATTATTCAAAAGAAAAAATTAAAATTGAACATGATGGCAAATTTGTAAATTCTGTGCCCATGGAATTTACAAATCAAGCTTTCATTCATGAATGGTATGAGAAAAAATACGGAATTAATTTAAAACCATTAGTAAGCGTAGAAGATGGCTTATATTTATGGAGTGATTCTTGTAATTCTATTTTATTAAGACGTATTAATGGAGGATTAGAGATAAAATCATTAACAGGTTTATCTGATTTGTGCAACGGAATTATTAGACCAATTAAAGAACGTTATGAAAAATATGGATTACCAGCTTCTGATTATTACAAAAGGCTGGAAAAATGGGATGTAATAAATAATTATCCTAAAATAAAGATTTTATATGAATAATAACTAAAACAATAAAAAAACAGAGAATATTAATTCTCTGTTTTTTTATTGTTATCTAAATATGTTTCAAGTTTATTTTTTGCGTCTTCCAAATATCCTTTTCTTGATGCATAAATTAATTCGTTACATTGATTTTCCGTTAATATACCTGAGTTTCTTTTCGTTACACAATTATATGCAAAATCAAGTATTATTGTAAATTCTCCAACATGCTTTTTATCGCATAGTTGGTCACTTGGAATTTTAGTTAAATCTTTACCTTTGAATCCTCCTTGTACTATATGAAATTGATATTCATAAGGAATAAAGCTAATACCCACATTATTTTCTGTAAGTTGTACTTTATAATACTCACTTACTATATATGCAGGTTTATTATTTCTGTGTAATTTAAGAATGTTATAGTCACCATCTTTAAGGGACTTTGTAATAAAGTCTTCTGCTTCTTTTGTAGTAAATACCATTTCGAAAAACGGTCTTTCTTCTCTCCACTGCACGACTTTAGTATCATAATTTTCAATCATTTCATCTAATGTGCTTGTATCGTTATCAGTAAACTTATCAGCATAAAAATCCTCATAGCCAAGAAATTTAAACTCCTTTAACATATCCAGTGGATAAAATGTAGTAATTTTACCTTCTGTATATCCATAAACACCTATTTTTATTTCTTCATCTTCAACATGATTTCTGTTTTTAATGTATTCGCCCATTTTTAAAGCTCTCCTTTTTTATAGTTTTCTTTTAATATCTTACAATGTTATGACGCATAACTTAATCTAAGTTTTTTTAATATTTCATCATGTAATACCCATCTTTCAGGAACAGACCCATATTTCAGTAAAAAAGCATTTCTTTCTTTTTCAGTAGTTTCAACAGAATTTAATAGAAAATTAGCTCTATACTTAGGATTAATTCCTGCTGTCTGAATAATATTACAGCCAGGGAACTCCACTTTGTACTTATTCTTAAAGTAATTTACTGCTTCATCCATATCTTTGCAATTATCAATCGTTGCAATAAAGTTAGGAACTACATCATTTATTGAACTATTAATCATTCTATATGACTGATTTTTTAATGCATCTTCCCTTTCTTTTCTTCTCTTTTCCTTTTTTGCCTCTCTTTTATCCCTTATGACTTTAACTTCTTTCTCCATACCAAGCAAAATATCTAAACTTTCAAAACCTTTAATTTTTGCCATTTTAAAGCCTCCATTATATAAATATTTAATTTATTTCCCTATTTTATATATTTATATATTATAGTAAAGCTTTAGTTTTTTAATTATTGATAAAAATAAAAAGCAGTAAAATTACTGCTTTAATTTTAATAATTTTCAGCTTCAGCTAATATCCAGTTTTTAAATTTGTTTTCCTCTTTAAAAACTTTCTTTATTCCATCTTCGTGAATGACTTCTAAATCCCCATTTTCTTTTTCTTCAAAACGCCACCCATCTTGAATTAAATTCTGAACCGTCATAGTCAGTATTCTTGTTTCACTAATAAATGGAGCAATTTTTTCTTCAAAGGGCGTTTCTTTTTCGAGCTTAGTCTCTAAAGACGCAATAATACTCCCAAAATCATTATCAGTAGGGCATAGAATAGTATTGTCCATTGTATCTACAACATAATAATCACTTTTATCATTCGCAAAACGAGAATTGCCCTTGAACCCGTAATCAACATATACCTTGTATCGTTCACCTATTATTCTTAAACATTTTAAGGCAACTGATTTATATATAAACAGCTTATCTTCCCTATATTCTAAAGAATCCCCTACATATTGTTTAAATAATAAGTTATTATTAATAGGTTGAATCCGTTCCATGTGTATCCTCCTAAAAAATCTTAAAATTACTTTTATTATATATTTATAATACCACACAAATGACGCTTCCACCACTTTTTGTGTGAGTTTTAACTACTTAACATATTTCTATACTCGTTCAAAATCTTATTAGAATTTTCTGCTACTTTCTTGACTGAATATTCAGGTGCATTCATTCTTTTTTCATTTTTTAACAATTGTTCAAGATAAAAATATATTAAGCTATAAACAATCCCTAAATTATCACAGCTTTCTTCATCATGACATGTTTCCCCTACTGCATTAATATGTCCTATTATTTTTTCACATATATCTGTTATTCCAAAAAGACCTTTCACCTCAAACACTCCTCTTCTCTAATTTTTAATCTATTACATATATTTTTAACGACAAACATATGTTACTGTTTATATATCCTTTATTATATTATTTTTTCATATATTGCCATGATAAAATCACCACTCCCAGATTCAATCATGGTTTTCATCGCAAAATCCTTTATAATACCCTCCACCTATTGTAACAACATGGTTTTGGACATCTTTTTATCGGTTTATATTTTTTAACCAAACCTACATATTCATTAAATTCGGTTTCTTCTAAAAATATAGTAATATTTTTCCAATACTTTATTTCTTTCTTCTTTTGTTTTACAAATTCATATAGCTTTGGAACTTCACCCGAGTGTTCTTCGATTAACTGATTAATACTTCTTGTTAAGCTAATACCACCTAATGAGCCATTCTTAAAACGTTCATTTTTGCGACATACATATATTGCAGTGTTATTATCTTTTATTATATCTACTTTAAAGTATGGACTTAATTTTTCAAGAAATGTTTCTTCCGAAATCCACGCAAACTCTGTTTCATGTTTTTCATATCCTTCTCTTTCTTGTATATGGTGAACTATATCCCCCTCTTTCAAATAAGAAGTTTCTATGAATTTAACTCCATCAATTTCATATTCTTTTATTATAGGCTCTTTTGTAGGTTTTTTACTGAATGTATTAAATATAAATACCCCATTAGGAATTAATAGTTCTGAAAACTTTGCAATTGAAGTGCTTAAAAACCAATAAGTTACTGCTTGTTGGCAGAATATTGCATTAAATCTCATTCTATTATGAAATTGATTTACGAACTCTTCTACAGATAAATTAAAAAAGCTTATATGACGTTTTTTTAATTCTTCAATAGGAGTCATTTCTATTTCTTGGTCTACATAAAAGACAATACCACCTTGATTATGTGCTTCAAAAGTTAATCTTCCATTTCCTCCACATAAATCAAGAACTGAATCACCCTTCTGTATCTTCGCAAGGTCTACTAAAACTTTTGAGCTTCTATTAAAATATCTTTGATACAATTTTTCATATTCTGTATACTTAGGATATCTCATTTTATTTACCTTCCATTTCTGTTATTAAATTTCCTTCTTTATCAAACAGTAAAAAACAACCATGATTTTCAATATTAAACGAACCAGTTATATTCCTAACACTATCCCTTACAGTTCCAGGAAATGCATATGGTAGTGTTGGATAATTATTATCTTCTTCATGATAATGCACTATTACATCAATCTTTGGATTTTTAAATATATTAGCAAGTAACGGTGCATTTAACGAAGCTTTTTTTATCCCATAAACAATTACCTTTTTTAAATTATGGTCTACATCCTTCACAACAACAGTCTCTTCTAATTCTCTTTTTCCCCTTGCAGTTGTAAAAAACATTTCATTATCAATTCTTACAGCGATAGTTCCAAACTTATACTTTCCCCCATATATCTTTTCGAACTTTTCTTTATATTTTTCTTTATAAAATTCAAACTTTCCTACTACTTCCTTTGTACTAATTGCTTCATCTTCCTTATAACATGTTGTAGAACTATGCATAGTGGAATAATGTTTGTCATTTAATGCTTCCCAAATAAAATCAGGATATGTTTCCATATTTAACTCGATGATACTTCTTTCCTTTGTTATTGCGTATTTTTTTGTAAGGTCTTTGGTGTCATTTGCAAATACAGCAGTAGCTTTAGAGTTTAATACCACTTCATAACCAGCTTCTATGAGCTGTTCATGATTATATCCCGAAAGAAGTTTAAAACCAAAAACTGCAGTTTTAGGGCTGATAATTTTAATCATATCTATTATTCTTGGAGCTATTATAAATGGTATATTAATTACCTCACCTGGCTCGTAGTTATGCGAAGGAAACTTCCCTTTAAAAGGTTCTTTAGGAATTAAATTAGCAACTGCACTTCCAAGAATTACTGCATCCATTTCAGGAGCTAACTCCAATACTTTATCTTTATAATCATAATATCCGTCTTGATAAATTATCTTTATATTAGGACTATTTGGTTCTGCAAAGCCTTTAGCTACTAAATATGTAATTGATATATTGTCTTTACCAAGTTCTGATAATTCGTCAGCTAATTTTGCTATTAACCCACCTTTAAATTTATTAGTCACTAACTTAACATCATCCAATTTTCCATAAACAGGTCCACCTGTTATTAACACTTTCTTTATATTTTTCATATATATCCTCTCTTTTTTTATTATAACTGCTATATCTGATTTATTGATTCAGTAAATTTTTCTAAATCTTCTTTTATGCTTTTTACTTTATTTATATACTGCGAACATTGTTCTTTATATACATCTGCCAATCTCCTTGTCTTGCGTAAATCAGCTAAAGTTTGTCTTAACAATTCTCTTAACAAAGCTTGATTATTATATTTCTCAATTAAGATTTCTTCTAATTCATCTTCTGATAATAGTATTAATTTCATTGGATTATCAATTATATTGTTTTCCATAATCGCCTTCCTTAATTATTTCGCTATTTTTTATATTTTTTATGCAATATTTTTAGCAATCATTTGTATTCCTTTATATGAATTCGCATAATGTAAATATACAAAGGAAAAATTTATATTTTTATGTTCTTCTTTTAACTGAGACAAAACTAACTCTGATATTTCTTCTTGAAATTCATAGGTAACTTTATTAAAGAATTCAATTGTTGTTGAACTTATTCCTCTTTTAACATTCTTTTTAAATTCCTGAATACAGTATTTTTTAAAGCTTTTTACATCCTTTTTAATAATCTTGTCTTTATTTTTCTTAGCTTTTAACTCGTAATTTATAGCCAATATATCACTTCCTGACTTATTTTTAAATTATAATATATTATACCATAATTTAAGGATTTTGTAAATTAATTTTTACAATAATATTAATAAATAAAAAAGTCTATAAAAGATTCTAATGGAACTTCCGAATTGTTACTTCCCAAATATAAAAAATATCCATTTTGTAATATTACAAAATGGATATTTTTTATATTTTATTTTTTTCTTCTAAAGAAGTAGATACTGTTGGTTCAATATCTAAACCAACACGAAGACATTAACTTACACTTGGTATCACTCACATAAGCTTCAACAGCCAAAGAATAAAACAAATTCCGAAGAACTTAGTCTTAATTAATAAGTAACGAACTTCTTCAACACATGATTTCTGCCATAAT
This sequence comes from Clostridiaceae bacterium, assembly GCA_029256485.1. The sequence goes on along the minus strand of JAQSXU010000018.1, from coordinate 30,153 downwards.
CCAATAAAGTAATCTATATCGTCAACTGTAGCACGCCCATTCACGCAGACAATAGGCAAGGTAGCCCACTCCTTCAGGGGTGGGATGAATTGCCTCTTACTATAAACTCTGAAAAGAAAAAAGGGTAAGCATTTAATTTGACAAATGCTGAAATTTATGTATAATAGAATATTGTATATTAAAATCATGAAAGGAGTTGAAATATATGCCTAAATCAAATACTAAATCTTTTATACTGGAATTAAAATTAAATGCTGAAATATTTCAAATTCAAATTTTAAACAAAAGATTTGAGATTGCTCGCAAAATGTATAATTCAACTCTTTCGTATGCTTTAAAGCAACTAAAATTGATGCAAGAAAATAAAGAATATAAAGACGCTTTAAACAACTACATTGAAGCTAAGAAAAATAATGATAAATACAATATTAAGCTTCATTTGGAAACTTTAAATAATATTAGACTTTCATTTTGTTTATCTGATTATCATTTGCAGGAATATATAATTAAATCAAAAAGAAATTATGAAAGCCATATAGATATAAATACCTCCCAGAAAATTGCTTCTACAGTTTGGAAAGCAACTTCAGATGTTCTGTTTAAGAAAGGCAACAAAGTTCACTTTAAAAAATTTGGAGAGTTATTATCCATAGAAGGCAAATCAAATAAACAAGGTATTCGATTTAAAGATAATTTTCTAATGTGGAATGGTCTTAAAATTTCAGTTAAAATAAGAAACAATGATATATTTGCTAAAGAAAGTCTTGAAAACCACAATATTAAATATTGCAGAATAATTAAAAAAATAATAGGTAACAAAGAAACCTTTTATTTGCAACTAATATTGGAAGGAGTGCCTCCTGAAAAGAAAGTTAATTCTACTGGTGAATTAAGACATAAACTTTCAGAAAACAAAAGAGTTGGTATTGATTTAGGTACTTCCACAATTGCAATAGTTTCACAAGATATTGCGGAGTTAAAAGAACTTGCTCCAAATATAATGAAATATGAAAAAGAAATAAATATGTTATTAAGATATCTTGGCAGAAGCAAAAGGGCTACAAATCCATTTAACTATAATAAAGATGGTACTATAAAAAGAGATATTAAGCTAAAGTGGATAAGAAGTAAAAAATATATAAAAGCTTTGTTTAAATTAAAAAACCTATATAGACTGAAATCGCAATATATAAACAAAACTCATAATAAATTATGTAATTTTATTTTAAAATTGGGTGATGAAATTTATACAGAAGAAATGAATTTTAGAGCTTTAGCAAAACGTTCCAAGAAAACTGAAATTTCAGTTAAAACAGGTAATTTAAAAAAGAAAAAGCGTTTTGGCAAAAGTATATTAAATAAAGCCCCAAGCAAAGTATTAACAATATTAAATAGAAAACTAAACTATCAAGATAAAGAACTTATAAAAGTAAATACCAGAAAATATAGAGCAAGTCAATATAATCATGTAACAGATACCTATAAAAAGAAAAAATTAAGCCAACGATGGAATTATATAGATAATTGTAAAATTCAAAGAGATTTGTATTCTGCGTTTTTACTAATGTGTGCAAAAGATAAAACAAAACCAGATAAGGCACTTTGCAATAAAGAATTTCATGAATTTAAAAAGAATCACAATGAGTGTATAGAAAAAATTAAGTACAGTGATAATAAATTAATAAACAGTTTTGGAATAAAGAAAATAGCATAATAAATAAAATAAAAAGGTTTAGCTACGAGCCTTAAATTAGCGTCAATATTTCAATAGAAATATAGTTAATAAAGTCTAATGGAAATTAAGATACTATAACAATGTTGTAAATTTAAAGAGAATATAAAAAAGAATATGCAATGCATATTCTAAATTATATTAACAATCTTAGATTGAGAGTGTTATTAAGCTTTTTAGTACATTAGAACACCACTCTTAAAGGAGTGGGAGTAGTCAGCAAATACCTGCCATGTTTAAAATTTCATATTTTTCAAATGTAGGGTTAAAAACACAGCCTCTTGAATTATCATTTTTATAGTTAGGGCAAGTTTCAGCAGTTTCTTTTGTATATTATTTATTATTCTCCTCTATTTATCAATTTTTAATTTATTTGACAAATACTCATATTTTTCTCTAACATTTATATAATTTAAGATTTCATCATTCAATTCAACATTACTGTTTTCTTCTATAAAATAATCAGAAGGTAAATTATTATCGTAACTACTAATTGTGTTTAAGACTTCTATTGTAGGTAATAGATTGCCTACTTTAAGAAAAATTAATGTATCTTCATTAATGCTCAAATTCTCTGTTATTTCTTTTACTGTATGGTTGTTTATGTAAAGCATCAGACTTTCATTAAATTTACTTTTATTAAATACTTTAATACAAATTCCCTCCTTCTAAATTCAAATCTTAATCTTTCCATTTATGATTATAGGATTTTCCACAATTAGTACAAAACTTTATTTTATTTCTTTCATTTATCATACCTTTGTAATATCCTAATTGGTGAATTGTGTCTTTTTTACAATCTATACAATACATTTTTTTTTCTTTAACACAAACATCTCCAAAATCAAAACAATTAAATACATTTATCTTTTTCATTGCCTTTTCTATTTTATACTGGGCATTATCAACAATTCTATCCATTCTTTTATATTCCTCAAAAATAACAGAATTTAAATAATCTTGTATTTCTTCAGCATTTTTATCGCATTTTCTCTTCACGCTGTTTAAATACATTTTATTGTATACTATACATAATAGTACAACACATAAAGGCAATACTCCTAACACAATAATATTCACCATATCTTAATACTCCTTTTATCTAATATTATAAAAAGCTATTTACTTCCTTCATTTCCACAACTTCTTCATCAGTAAAAAATATTTGATGATATCGACTATATATTTCTTCTACATTTTTCTTTTCAACTATATTCCATATGATTGATAATACATTCGCTAATGGGTACATAACATGGTCTTTATCCATTATGTATCCATCTCTATTTATATCATACATTAAATATTCACCGACAGAACATCGTAACCCAGACCTATTTGCCCACTTATATGTTATACCTTCATGCTCTACCCCATCGGTAGTTTTAAATATGGGATATACTTTTTGCAATTTGCTAACAGGAATTTCTTTCTCTTTTTTAGTTTTATTAAATAATTTCATTGATAAATTGCTCCTTTAAATATTATCTTTATTTGTTAAAATCATTTGCTTTTATAATATAAACATTATACCATATTTTTTATATTTTGTAAATTATTTTATCACTTTTAAATAAAGGGTTTACATTTTTAAAAAAATTATTGTTTTTATATATTATAAACTAATTAATTTTTAGTTTTATAATTTAAAAGAAAGGAGGATTATAATATGCCAGAAATTTTATTAAGCCCACAACCACCTGTTGAATATGATGAAAATGATATAATTGCTATGGTAACTGACGGAGAACAGATATATGATGCATTGTCAGATGCAATATCAGAAATCGGTTTAGCTAAACTTACAAGTATGATTATACCTATAATAGCAGTAGATATTGAAAATAAAACAAGATTATTGGGTGACATTCAGACGATAAACACACTTTATTGGACTTATTCAATTGTTATATCATTAGTTAAAACAGCTCTGCAAAAAGCTAATCTACAAGACAGAATAAATAGATTAGGACCTGGGGACACATTAAGAGTGACTACAAAGTATTATGAATATCAAAGTGCAAGTGGTAATGCTTGGACAAGACGTTGTGTAATTGAATTTGATGTAGGATAAAAAGCAAAAGGGCTAATTTTTTAATTAGCTCTTCTCTTATTCGTTAAATATTGTCAGTATTTACATACAATTCTATTTGTGGTATTATAATTTAAATAGAAAAAATTATATAAAGAGGGGGAATAATAATATTGAATGACGATAATGATTTTTTAAATCATTGGGATGAAGAACGAAAAAAAGGTAAACTTAAATATGTACTAAATGAAAATAAAGTATTTTTATTTATAAAATTTCCAATAATTTTAATAACTGCGTTTTTAATTGGAGGTATTGCTCAAATCTATACTGGGTTTACCATTCTTACTTCTAATACTATAATAAAAACTCTAATTATTAGTTCGCCTACATGGATAACTCCAATATCTTTCACATTGAAAAAATGGAAAAAAAACGAAAAAAGATATATTGAAATAAAACATTAAAATAGTCTTTAGAAAAATTTCTAAAGACTATTTTTTTTACTTTTATTTAATTTTTTAGTAACTCAATAGCCTTTCCATAAGATATTACTTCTATTTCTTCGCTATTATTGTTTTATTTTTATCTACATACATGTTTATAATTCCTTTCTAATTATAACATGAACCAAGGTTTTTTTGAGGTATTTTTTTTATTTCTTTACCATATCTATCAAGAAACTTTATCTCACTACTACCCCAACCATAATGCTCAATATATGACATAAAAACATCATCTAAGCCTGCTTTCATTTCATAACCATTAATTCCTCCATAATTATATGAATGCTTTAATATTGTGAACTCACTGTTAGGAGTTACTCCATAAATAATTTTATACATTCTATTATTGCCATAACTCAAAAATATAAAGTATCCGTCTTGACTTGCTTTTGCAGTTTCAACGTAAAATGTTTCAGCCTTGTAAATATCTGTCATTAACGATAATTCTTTTGATACAGACAATAATTCTTTTATATGCTCAGTATAATTTACTTGAATTTGTTTCTTTTCAAACCCTTTAAAAATCTTCTTTACTATTTCAAGTTGGTTTTCGTTCATAGCTATCTCCCTAAAATTTTATTTTCAACCCTTTAAAAACTAATATATAGGAAATATAGATTTTTTCTATACTTCCTATGAAAAAGCTAATAATTAAATACTGTCTTTGCTAATTTTTTACTGCTCTATTAATTCATATCCTATTGTGATTGTTACCTCAGTTTGAGGAGAATATATGAAATATTCTGCATATTTTTTATTGCATAATTTATGCACATATAATTCTTTTTTAAGTATATAAGTATTATCTAAATAATTAAATGATTCCAGTTTTTCTTCTGTACCTTTAACTATCTCAGAATTGCAAAATAAATAATTATCAGAATACCCTTTATATTCTTTAAATTCGGAAGTATTTGTTAAAAATTTTTTCCATTCGTAGTAGTCTACGAAATTATATTTTTTTCTAAATTCTTCTTCCATCTCTTTTATTTTTTTATCAACTGATACATAATCTTTACTATCATCGAAATATATCACATTACCTTTTTTATTAACTATTGCAAATTCTATTTCTTCTTTAACTAATGAACTATTTTCCCAATAACCCCGAGAAGGATATACTGTATACCACTCCCCACTCTTAGTATCCCTGTTAAAATACTTCTTCATTTCAGGAAATATTTTGTTATCCACAATTCTAAAAACTTCTTGAAAAGTTTCTTGGCATAATCCATAATCTGCATGATGAAATGTTACATATATTTTTGTTGTCATATTTTTCTCCTTTTTAATTTAGTTACGCACAAACCGACTCAAATTGTTCTTTAATAAATGCTTCATCTAAATCAGTATCTCCTAAGATATAATCCTTTCCAATATATTCGGCATTAAAACGAAAGAAATTATATATCGTTCCATAAATACTCTCCATATATTTAAGCCAATGCATATGACCTATAATACGATTTTTAGTTTTAGATTCATATTCTTTAAATTCTTTTATATTTTCGAAGTAAAATGAACCATACCCATTAATAGCTTCAACCAAAATGCAATCAAGTATTGATAGTTTACCTGTAAACCTAATTGTATCTTTCACCCAGTCAACAGTTACTTTCAAATCTTTTTCTGTAATATTTTTTAATCCGTTTTCTTCAATCTCAGCTCCAAAAAAATCAATTAAATTTTTAAAATCATTTTCAATTTTTGAAGCAAGTTCAGATTCATACCTTTCTAAATATTCAAACATATAAGTATCTTCATATCTTCTATTCTTAGCTTGTACTATTAATTCCTTCAAAGATTCAATATCTTGTAAAGAAATAACCTTCTTAGCCATCTCAATTTCAGACGTTTCAACATTAAAATTAATATAATCCATATAAAAATTTTTACAATCATATACATCTTGTAAATCAATCTTGTAAACATCTTCTAAAAATTCTTTTAAACTCATTGTTAAATTGTTCATATATAACTCCTTTTTAAAATGTTTTATTAAACTCCAAAATATTTAAGTTTCTAAATTATATGCTTTATTAAATTCTTTTATCATTTTTATAACAAGCTCCACTGATTTCTAAAAAGAAGTTGGCTTGCTATTTTTTTTTTCCAATTACGTTTTATATATCTTTAATTTGCCATGTATTATAAATGTTTTAAAGTAAATAATAAGTACAAATTAAGAAATTAATTTTAAGCAGGTATCATCTTGCTAATAAAATCATAACGGAGGAAATCAACATGGCAAATTCTAACACTGGAAACAATAACATAGTAGTACCTGAAGCTAAACAGGCACTTAATCAAATGAAAGCTGAAATAGCTAATGAACTTGGGTTATCTAATTACGAGCAAGTAGATAAAGGAAACTTAACAGCAAGACAAAATGGTTATGTTGGTGGATACATGACTAAAAGATTAGTTGAAATGGCTCAAAGACAAATGAGTGGGCAAAGTGGAATGAGATAATTAGAAATTGAATACATTTTTACTTATAACCAGGGATAAAACTCTGGTTATTTTTGTGTTATAAACAAAATTTATCTATCTATCTATAATATAGCAATACATCTTTTTTGTTGACGATATTTTCGATGAAGAAGAATGTATTGTTCTTGAATTTTAATAAAGTAAGAAGTAGGTTAAATCCTGCTTTTTAATGCTGATTTAAGAATTTTTTAAAGTTATAATCTAATATTTAATCACCTATAATATAAAAACAAATTTTCAAGGAATTTAAATATTAATATATAAAACAGGAGGCTTTACATGGAAAAAACGCTTTATTTAAAATATCACGAGGAATATGAAAATGATTATGAATTCAGTCTTGAACCATTAGAACTTGATGAAGACGATGAAGAAGGATATAAAATATTAACTGCAAAGATTGAATTAACGGATAATAAAAAGGTATTTGTTATACAGGATAATGATAGCGATAGATATATCTACGGTATTTATACATTAAATACAACACAATCTTCTTTGCTTGAAATAATTCAATTAGTTCATAAAGCTGATTATAGGGATGAAGTGCTATATAAAACACTTGAAATTGTTTTTGGTAAGGACATAAATAAAAATAATGATTACAATATAGTTAAATTTTAAAACTTGGAGGAAGCATTATGGCAATTATACAAGTATTAACTCTTCAAGGGAACACAAATAGAACAGTTTTAAAAGATTATCAAGGTGAAATTTATAAAGGGTATGGAATAGTTCATTGGCTATCGGCAGGAAGGAAATCTTACTTTGCTATACATCTTAAAACAGGAAGAATAATTGGCATTTTAAGTGGAGGAACTTCTTCAGACACAATTAAAGGGAAAATAGATTGTGCTAAAAAGCATATCAATCCTTCAATGGAATATGATGAAATAAAAGAAACTTTATCAGAAAAATTATAAAGCCAGTTAAATTTAAATAGCATTTAATTAAATATTAACTGCTATTTTTTTATCACTTTCGAAGGATTAACGTGATTTATATTAAATGAATAATCTATAATATATAAGATTTTGAAAAAGGTTATTAATTTAATAATACTTTAACAGGATGAAAAAATGAAAAAAATAATTTATTTATTAAAGGAAACACTTTATAACACTAAGAACCTATAATTACTTTATATTAAAAGGAGAATCAATATGATATTTAGAAAATTTCAAGTAAGAGAATTCTATGGAACTTATTCAGTAATATTTAATCATGACTTACCAAATGACCAGACAATTGTATATGAAAATAACAAACTGATTAATCTTCCCTACGTTGTTGCTGTTCAAAAAGCAAGAGAAATGGAAGAAGAATTTAAAAATGGCAAATTGAAAGTTGATGTTACAGACAATAGTGAATGGATTATAATATCTTAATATGAGGGGAAAATGAAAAACAAAAAGATTGATTTAAAAATTGCAAAAGACGAAGATGGACTATATTACGCAAATATTTACATTGAAAAGATATGTGTCAAAACTCCAGAATATGAGCATTTTAGGACATTGAAAAAGTTCATTAAGGATAATTATAATATCAAAATATTACCTTTAAAAGAATTGTCATTTGAAAAATTTGGTGGAACGCTTTATTTAAATATTAAAAATATACCATATATAATAAAACCGAAAAAAATGATACTGTAAAACATTATTGCTTTAAATTATCTTTTTTAAATGATTATGGAGTATATAGTCTTAATGAAAGTAAAGCAAATATATTAAAAAAATATAACGTTGGCAAAACAATGAATTTAGGCGACAAATGCGATGGAACTTCAATGGTAAGTGTTGTCAAAGAAATTACTAACATAGATTTTTTAAATTAATGAAAACTAAAAAACGCTCTAATTTAGAGCGTTTTTTTTATTATTGACAAAATATTATATCCATACTTTTCAACCTTTTTTTGTCCAAATCCTTTTATTTGCAAAAGTTCTTCTTTATTCTTAGGCTTATATTGTATCAATACATCTAATTCTTCATTATTAAATATGAAATATGGTTTAACGCCCTCTGATTTAGAAGTCTCTAATCTATATTTTTTTAACGATTCATATAATTCAATGTTTATATTTTTTTCGCTATTTTTAATAATGTTAGCACCTGTATTATTCATATTTTCCAAGAAATCATTACTTGTTAACAAGTATTTACTGATATAATCTATCTTTATTGGCTTATTATTTTTTATGAGAAAATTAGCAATCTCATACATATATTTTTCAAGTAAATTTTTATCATTTTTTTCATCATTTAACTCTTTTTTTAATAAATTCACTACCTGGTCATACTTGTATATGTTTTTTTGTAACTGTTTTGAAGCTTTTATTTTATTGACTATTGTTTTTGTATTTGCCATAATAACTGCAGATTTTACTGGTAAAGTTTTTATTAATTCTTCTTTTGTCAGAACTTCATGTAATATTTTCACATGTCTTTCATTTTGAGTAATCGGACTATACATTCCTTCTTTTTTAACAAACTTTCCAGAATTATTTTTTATTATTCTAATAAAATCACCATCTGAGGTTATCTCGATATCTCCACTTAGCTTTTTTGTTTCCAGTACATATATGAATTTTTTCGTAATTATAATAAAGTCAAACTGTGCTACATAGTCACCATATTCGAGCCTAATATCATGAAGACAAATCATTGGTATAAATGAATTTTTTAATTCATAATAAACATTCCCCTCCCCTTCTAACCCATATTTAAGAAAATTAATATCTCTATCAATTAACTCTTTCTTATTGGTATGGACTTTATTCGAAAGTTCTATTAAATCATTAAGCTGTTCATTTTCCCTGTGAAACTCTTTTAAAAAAATTGTGTTATCAATTGTCACTTTCCCATTAATTAACCGATAAAGTGATTTTTCGATTAAAGACAATTAACTCACCCCCTATTTAAATTTAATAAACTCCTTTTTTGCAATAGCAACAGTTTGTGCCATTTGTTTTAATACTACTTCAAGATTACTTGTTTTGCAATATGATTTTAAAAATATAGCCTTTCCGTCTTCTATATGAAATGAAACTCCTATATAATCTGCTGTTAATTCGTTTGTCTTTTTTAACGTACTAAATAAATCATCTTCTGCTTCTTGAATAGATTTCATTACATATACCTCAACTGTATTGTCTTCATTGTGAAAGCATATAGCAATATCATATACTGTTTCTCTATCTATTAATTCTCCAAATGATATGATTTTTTGTGTATTATTTTTTGTAATTTTGAAGCCACTTTCCTTATATCCTTCCTTTTTTGCAAACTCTATGAACTGTTCTAACAACCCAACATTTTTATTAGTATTAAATAACTTCATTATTTCCTCCTATTATTTCATTTTATTTATCGTATGTTATTAAAATTGAAATAATAAAATTTAGTGTTTTATGAATGTTTACACTTAAATTATTAATTCCTCTATTTATTGTTATAAGATTATTAGAATATAATAGAATATATAAATTTATAAAAAAGGTGTTTATATAATACAAACAAATATAAAAATGAGAGGATAAAAATTATGAAAGTAAAATATGATGGATTTGATTGTGAGGTAGTTTTTAATAAATATTATAACGGAAACAATTATATTGAGTTAAGAGATTCAGAAGACGGGCTTCCTTTATTAGTAGCAAGTACAAATCTTGAAGCTCCTATGGATTCCGAAATGGTTTTAATTAAAAATTATGATGGAAATGAGGGCTTAGAAAAAGCATTGTTAGAATCTGGTATTTTGGATAAATTCATTGCCTATATTCCAAGTGGTTTTGTTTCAATTCCTATGTACAAACTAAGCGAACAAGCCCTGTTGGAGATTAAGAAAAACAGTTAGTAGAAAATTATAAATTTAAAACTTAGAAAAGTTAGGAGAATTGAAATGGAAATACAATTTATCGAAAAAGAAAAATATATAGCACCATATGGAATATCAAGCGAAGGAGAATATACTCCTGTATTTATGATTAAAGACAAAAAGGAATTTTTTATTGGTAATATAGTAAAACAAATTGGTAATTATAATGGGTATGATGAAAAAAATTATCAAAGGCGTATAGAGGAAATAGAAAAAATAAAAAAAACACTGTTAGAAAATAACGGAGCATACTTTAAACAACATGGTAAGTATGAGAATCCTTTTGATTTATTAAAATGGATAATTAAAAATAATTATACTTTTATAAAACCTAATAGCGAATTATTTAGAGAGTGTAAAGGGTTTATTGATTTTCATGGAAATTTAAAAGAATATTCGTCTTCTTTTATGTATAGAATTTATGACGAAATATTTTTAGATAAATTAAAAAATGAAATAGATAAACTTAATACAAAATTGCAAGTTGAGGTATAAACATTATGAAAAATTATGAAGCAAATTTATATGATATGAATAACAGGAAAGTTCATTATGTCACGTTAGCAGATAATAATACTATTATAAAACTCTGTGACAACAATGTTACTGACATTAAATATCATACGCCTTGTGGTGAAGGAGATAGACATTTTGTTGATATTTACTATTCTGACGGAACTGCTATGAGGTTATTTAATATTGAACATATTGCATTTTGTGTTCAGGAAGTTGAAAAGAAAAAAGAAACCGATATTCCATTTTAATTATAAAAAGAGAATCAAAATATAGCGAAAAACAAAAGAGAGAATTAAAGAATTCTCTCTTTTGTTTTTCATTTTTTATAAAATTTTTTGCACTCTTTCAATAGCTTCTATATCACAATCCATTAATGTCCCCGTAAGATATAAAAAATCCACCCATTCATCGCTTTTAATTGGAGTTAATATATCATCCTTACAATTTATATCTCTATTTCTATCAGATGTTTTTATCAGCTTATTAAACCCGTACATAGTTAAATAATCTTTACATCTTTTATCTAATTCATATTCCTTTAAATGTAAATCACTATTACCTGTCATTATTCTTCCATGATGCTGTAATAACATATTAAACTGTATTAAATCAACATAAGGTTTTAATACTTGTGCTGAAATTACCGAATGCTTTCTATTCTCAAACATTCTGGGATTACCCTTTCTATAAGGAAAATGAGCTAATAAGAATGTTTTTGCGTTTGCCCAAAACTTACCCTGCCATAATACGTCTAATTTTCCAAGGTCATGTAAACCTGCAATATTTGAAATCTCTAAAGCATTATTTACTGTATAATCAGAAAAGTTGTCAGCAATTAGTTTCTCATACATTATTTGCTTCACATTAAATGAATGAAGTATCCATGCCTCTTCCTTATAATCTTTAAACACCCTTTTACTTTTAACGATATTACTTATAGGAAACTCAATGCATTTACTTCCTGGTTCTAATCTAAAACCCGTATTGTCATAATAACAATCATACCCTTTTATTATGATGGTACTCCCTATGTCCACTTTATCACATTGTACTTCTTCAATGTTGTTTAGTTTGTAACGATATAGAGTATTTGTTTTACTTAATTTTTCTAAGTCTGTTAAACTAACTGATACAGTTTGTCTATTGAAGCTACTGACAGCAGGGTTATAATCAACAACGATGTTTACATTTTTAATATCCCTGATAAGTTCTTTTTTATTTCCATTTCTTAACTTGTTTTTATGTTTATTTATTTCTCTGTCCGTAACATATTTTTCATAATAAGGATTTAATATTTCATTAATCCATTTCTTTTGGATATCCCATGAGAAATTTATCCCTTGATTAAAAACTATTTTCTTTATTGTTTCCATTACAACATCTTTATCATAAACACCTTGATAAGCACCTAAATAGCAAATAATCTCTCCTTCTCCACCCCACCTTACAACTCTACCGTCTCTTTGAATAAGAGAATCTATAGAGCTTATAGACGAGTACATTCTTGAAGTAGAAATATCCATTCCTGCCTCTATTACCTGAGTTGAAATTAAGATTTTATTGTTTTCTTTAGAACCTTTGCCAAAGTATTTAATGGTTTTTTTCTCTGCTTTAAACCTATCATCTAAAAGAAGCTTACTATTTAATACGATGCACCTTGATTTATCTTTAATTTGAAGATAAACTTCAAACAATTCTTTTATGGTATTGCATATAATGATTTGCTTTTTATCGTAATCATTAATCTTCTTAAAATCAAGTTCTTTTTCATATGTTATTTTGACTTTTCTATTAGCAACTGAAGGTCTATCTGTTATAATAACTTCCATATCATATCTATTTTTTAAAAAATTAATAAGATATTCTGGCATTGTAGCTGTCATTATAATAAATCTATTTTTCCTGTTTTTTAATGCATCAAGCATTAGTAATGTAGTATTTAATGTTATAGCAGGGTCAAAAAGCTGAATTTCATCAAATATCATATTTGATTTAACAACATTTTTTCCCTTTCTAAATGATTGCACACCTAATCCTAAATATCCAGAAAGTACCTGGTCAATTGTTGTAACAGTATAATCGTTTTGAAGAGTGGTATCTTCTTGTATTGAAGAATGATTTAGTTTATAAGGCTTTTTATTTAATATCTCATTATAACCATCAAGTCTATCACAAATAGTCGTAGCAAGTGTTTTTTGAGGAAGAACATATATATGCCTTCCTCCCCATTTATTTGCAATATAATAACTTCCTTCGGTCTTCCCTGAGCCAGTTGAACTTAACACAAGTAAGTTCTTATCTAAGGGAACTTTTGATAATTTTTCCTGCACTTCTGTCAATTCAACTTTATTTGTCTTAAACAATGTCTTTAAAAAATCCTGCATTATTTCTGTCCTCTTAACTTTTCTAATAATGTCATATCGTAATCCTTTGTAACAAATTCTACTGTTAATTTATGATTACATGCATTACCCAAATATGTATAAATTAACTCCATATCTTTAGAAGTAAATTCAGTATTTAAAAAATTATTAATACCATTCAGCATAAATTCATGAAGCCTATCATTTCTCCACTTTTGAGAAAAAGGTTCTGATTTGTATGCAGGTCTTGATAACCACTCAATTACTTTACATTCTAAATCTAAAGGTGTTTTACAATCAGATATAACAAGATACTCATTGCTACGTTTATGTGCTATAAACTCACCCTTATTATTCATAAAGCTATCTGGAAATGCTTCTATTAAAGCCTTTATACTATTCTCCATTTTTCTTTCTATCCTTCCTTTATCTTATTTATTAAAAAATTCCTTGTTTTTTCAAAATTAACTTTATATTATACAAATAAATTATATTTTTATTATATATGTAAATGATAATCCTCAATGAAAAAGGCACTTAAAAAAAGCCCCTCTTATACTAAAATTTAGAACTACTTATTAATCATATTTCAATTCTATATATATTTTTTATCTTTAGAAGTTTTACATTCTAAAGTAAATTAAAACAATAGTTTGATATGTAACTTATTATCGAGTATTTCTACTGTTAAATTATTTTTATTAGTGCCGATTGTACCTACATATTTAGTATCAGTGCTTAGAACATTTAATATAATTTGCTTAAATAGTTCTTTATTTTCAGCTCTTTTATTATAGTTTTGCAAAAAACTTATACAATCTGCTATATTGTCTAAATTTGCATTTTTATTTGCAATAATTTCTCCATAAGTAAATTTTGAAATATTACAATGTTCAATTATTTCTATTTCATCATTTAAATTAATATATATATTTATATTATTACTTGTTTTTTCTTCTTTTAAGGTTATATTATCATTTTTATGATTTAATATAAAATCTATAGTTATCTTTTGACAATTAAGCATAAAATAAAAACCATGATTAACAATAGAATCCAAATTTTTCATTATATCTACCCCTTAAATTTTAATATTTTTGACACAACAAATTCTTTTTTCTTGTTTTCTATTTCTTTTTTCACTAAACAAATAAATATCTTCAAATTTTATTTTTGAACTTACCCAGTCATACATTTCGTATAAATAACAGTCACCGTCTACTTCTTCTACCCAAGGCATAAGTACGTTTTCTAATTTATCTACCTTTTCAATACTTTCAAGATAAACCATGCTATCTGAGTTTCCAATCACTTCAATATTGTTTAAATACATTTCAAGATTTGAAATTGAATTATCTATATAGAAGACAATTTTATCTACGTCTACAAACTCCCTTACACCTACAGAAGTTATATTCTCTCCGACTTCTAACTCTTCATCTTCCTTTTGTTTTCCATAGTAGGAATTTGAAGCTAATTTAAGCTTTACAGTGTTTTTAACAAATTCCCCAGGATATTGCACATAGATTATTGCATTTTTGATTTTATGAAATAATTCCTTTGCTTTTTCTACTCCATCCAATTGAATAACAGAAGATAATATTGCTCCTCTTAGAGTATAAGTCATTGGATATTCATAACTTCTTGAATTTAAGTGACTATCATTATAATTTTTAAGCGAAAATAGCGATGCTGTTTTGAAAGTAACTTTACTAATCATTGATTCCTCCGATAATTTTTCGATAATTTTACTTAAATAATATATTATTAAATGTTAAGTTGTAAGAAACACATATTTTCAATAGTTTGTAACTAAATATTAAAAGTTTTTTCTTGTATTTATAGTCAATTATATCATATTTTATTGTTTATAGTCAACAAGTTAGTCAAAAAATATAATGCCTTAATGACATTTTTACAGAATAACACTTTGTAAAATATTAAATGTGCTGATTTGTTAGAATCCTATGTTTTGTAATAACAATGTGATAAATATTAATATCAAATAATTTTTCTACATTTTTAACTTCAAGTAATAATTTTTAATAACAATATGTTAGATATTAAACTAATTCATAATATTTGATAACAATAAATTATTTTATACTTTCAATTAAAAGTGGCTGAGAAGTAAATGATAATCTTTGACTTGAATATTGATATAACCCATTCCATTCTCCATAAACACCATCTAAATCAAACCAGAATATTCCTTCTACCCTTTCTCCCCAAGTTCCATCAAGGTCGGCTGATTCAGCTACAAACAATTCTCCACGATAACCTTCGACACTTCCATATGTTAGCTCTTCCATGGGTGTTAGGTAACTGTTCATACTACTCACTTTTCCTAAAACTTGTATTTCCCTAATAAGTTGTCCATTCTCGGAAATTAGATATAAATATCCAACACCATCTGGTTGATTTATAAACTCAATTCTACGCTTAATATTCTCTCTTTCTAAACTACGTGTTATCTGAGGTAAATCATCTTCCTTAATTAATTTATTAACTGCCTGTTCATTTGCTTTTGAAGCTTGTTCTGTTGTTTTAACCTCCCTTTCAGGTATTTCAATACAACCTACTAATCCTAATAACATAATTGACGCTAATACTATTGATACTATTTTTTTCATTATCGTTCTCCTTTTTTTATTGTTTTATTTTAACAAACTATGAGGAAATACCAGATAGTTCGATTATTTTTAATAACAGTGTGTTGAATATTAAGTCTAAACCCGAAACGTCTAAATTTAGCATTTTGAAATATCAGTGTGCTTTATATTTAATAGTTATATGGCAGTATTTAAATAACAATTATATAGAATGTTTAGCGAATATATTGCAGTTGGTTACTCTAACTCTACAAAATTTCAATAACAGTATGTTAGATATTAAATTCAAATAGACGACTCTGAAAATCTGTAATAGATAATTTTTTAATAACACAATGTTGAAATTTTATTTTATATTAAATCTTTTACATCTTGTCATAATAAACGCTATATTTTCTTTACAGCAGATTTCATACATTTGTTGTGCGATATGACAATTCGTTTCTTTGTTATAGGTCATTTTTTTGCAATATAGACACATACATTCTTCTCTTCTAATACTATCTGTCGTTTTGTTAGTCCATATTAATTCATTGTAGTGTTCTTCTAATACTGGATTTGTTTTTATTTCACTCACGCCCCTTACAATTCTTATCCTTTTGGATTATCTGATATTTCCAGAAGGCTCACTTTAAAAACATTGTGTTAGATGATAAGCCAATAGTGGCGGTAATTTTCTTACTTTTGCGTAAACATTGTTTTAATTACATTATGTTCGTAATATTAAGCAATAAAGAAAAAACATTTTATCAAGTATCTTTTTTTTTATAATACTATGTTAGATATTAAACGGAAGGAGCGACTATTATGAAGTATCTGTAAGCGTCATTTCAATAACAGTATGTTAGATATTAAACTCAATTGAAAGTGTTGAGGAATTAACTGCCCCCATATTTAAATAACAGTATGTTAGATATTAAATTAAAGCATCGACAAGTCCCGAAGCAATAGGAACTGAATTTTAATAACAGTATGTTGGATATTAAACAAGTTGCTATTTGCATGTAATAAGCTTCCTAATAATTAATTACAATAACACTATGTTAAATATTAAACCCGTCAAAAATATCAGTAATTCCAATACACACAGAAGCATAATCTTATATATTTTTCTGTCTACCATAATGCTGTTTTTATTTTTCAAATTCTAAGTACCAAATCTACTTAGTATTTGAAAAATAACCCAGTTATATTATAAAAAACCGATAGACAGAAATCTTAATTATTTAGAACTGTTTTTAATGTAATTTATGTTTCTTTCAACAATGAAATCAAGAAATTTATCATTAGTATACTGGTCAATCAATGTATCAAAGGCAACAATATCTTTGAACTCTCTGCATACAGATGATAATTTCGAATTAACTTCAATAAAATCATCATTTAAAGCACTATACTTTGTAAGTTTTTGGTTTCTGTCAGTTTTTTCAGTTATAATTCCTGATACTTTCCCTAAATGAGGCATATTTGTATTGCACATTGCTCCTTCTATATCCATAATCGTATTTCTAAGAGCATTTAAAGCTTTTTTAATTCTTTCTTTTATTTGTTCTTTATCAAGTGTATAAATCATTCTTTCATCATCGAAACCTATCCTTCCAAGGTCAAGAGATACTGTTAATGCATATTCAGAAGAACGAATAGGTCTATAGTAAATCATTTGAGCATTTTGGTCTTTATTTGTATTTGCCTCAGAAGTTGTATCAAATGAACCATCTTCATTTTTAATCTGCTCTTGTTTTGTCTTGCCATTCTTTTCTGATAGGTCTACTCTATTGTACAAAACACTATCATTTCTTGTTCCCTCTTTAGCAATAGCCCATGAGAATTGTGCAGTAGTAAATCTTTTTTCATTATTTCCTTTTCCTGCGTTCATAAATCCACATATATCATCTATTACACATTCTTTAACCTTATTTCCACTTGCACTAAATCTATCATCTTTTTCTTTAACCTTCCCATTTTTCATTGGTGAGAAGATTTTACAAGTATCGCAGAGTTCTATTAAATCTGATAAAAGTCTTAAATTCTTACTATAAACATGCTTTAAAAGGTTTCCTGTAATAGCATTTCTAAGTTCACCGTCTTTCAACTGTATTGTTCTTGTCTTAACAACATTGCCAATTGATTCCTCATTATTTAAAGCCTCTGCATTTAATTCCATATTAAACATAAAACTCAATTTAAACATATTATCATCTATTTCTATGCCATATTTATTATCTATCATTATTCAATATCCTCCGATTCTTCCATATCATTAGTTTCAATTTCTTCAATTTCTGTTTCTATATCTGTTCCTTTTTTCTTATAATAAACGCTTGAATAAGTTAATATTGCATCCCCTATTGTTCTTACTGCCTCATTATTATCTGCAAAGTTTATAATTTCCTCTATTTCTTCTTCATTAATACAAGGTCTTTTCATATATTTCCAATGCAATAAACTTATTTGTCGCATAACTTTTGATAAATCTGTAATGGTATTACAGTTTAATAGTAAAACCTGTATGTCATATCCTATCTTATCTCTTAATAGTGATTTAAGACCATTTGCCACTCTTCTTATACTTTGATTTTTATAAATTTCTTGTACTTTATGATTTTGCAATCTCACCAACTCCTCTATCATTTTTTCTTCTAATAATTCTTTTTTCTTAGCATATATCTGTATTAATTTTGAAAAATTATTATATTTTGTATTTAGTAAAAACTCAGAAGTAATTATCTTAACGTCTTCGCTTACTTTAGAATATTCTATTTTCATTAACAATATCTCGCATAAATCAATGCTTATATCAAGCATAGGCACTTCGAAGTTTAAATCTGCCATTGGCTTCTTGCTTGTGGGAGATAACTGCATATAAAGAGCCTTTTCATAATTGCCTATCATTAATTCTGATTTAAATTTTATTAAGGTTTTAAGATAAATTTTTGCATTTACAATGGATTTTGAATTTTTTCCAAAGAAAGTAAAGTGCTTTATTTCGCCTGTTTCCTTATTTGAATATGTCCAGTTATAAGGTCTTTGTATTCTATCTATTTTCTTAGGAAACAGTATTATATTTACTTCATAATCTGTCTTGCAGTATGTAGTAGCCACTATAAAGCCAAGAAATGATAATTGGTTTTCAAAATCATTAACATTTTTTGCTTTAGGAGACAACCCTCCTCTAATACCTTTAGTGTAAAAACAAGTTCCACAGTATGTCGCACCTTCTGATTTACTACCTTTCAAGAATTTATCATCAAGTGTTTCATAATAATTAAATATCATTTCCATGTTTTCTTGTTTGTCCAAAAATTCATTAAGGTTATTTAATCTAACTTCCTTTTCACTTCTATTTAAGCTTGAATTAATACTCCACATATCATCTACTGATAAGGTGCTTAATATCAAATCCTTATAAGCAAAATCTTCTTTTGTCTCTATTACGAAATAAGCTTTTTTATTCGTTAAAACCCAATCTATGCCATTGTCGTCAAGAATTTTGCATAACCCGTAAGCAATACAAAGTTCCATTATTTCATTTTCTTTTTTTATAACTTTAAATTGCTTCAATTTATCACCCCTTTATGCTACTTCCCATAAGAAGCCATGTCCTGTAGATGTATTTTCCCCTGCTCCACAATTGTATATAGCGTTTATAACGTCATAATCACCCGAAACTTCAAGCATACATTTCCAGCTAAATATATGTCCTTTTTTATATTGTTCTACATTTCTTTTTGGATTAATAATATTAAAATTTATATCTCCTTTAATTCCGAGTTTTTCAGCTTTTCTAATTGCATTATTCTTTAATCTTAATGCTACCTGCTCCATATCAGAAAGAAGTCTTTCTTCACCTTTACCTGGAATATTAACTATAACTTTAGTTTTAAATAAATATTTATCCTTTTTAACAAGTTCATTAACAGGTTCTATACTTGCTACAACAATTACCATATCTTCAATTCTTATTAGTTGATTTTTTACTACGCTTTCTATAAATTCATTAACAAAGCTATCTTCTCCCGTTAGATAAAAGTGAATATTATCATCTTTTATGAACACATTTGTAAATGTAAATAATCTCATTTCTTTGTTTTTCAGGTGTAGCATTTCTGCAGATTTAGAATTTATGTTATTTAACAACATGGAATATATCCCATGTGTATAATTCATTTTATTTTGATTTACCTTTTCAATTATTTGTCCTGAAATTTTAATTCTCATACACAGTATCCGCTTATACTTCCTTTCCTTCATACTTAGCTTTTAATCTTTCATAATCTTTTCGTTCATTTTCTTCCATTTCTCTTTTATAGTTTTCTATGTGCTTTTTCTCTTGATTTATTCTTTTTTCTTTAAAGTTTTCAATATCTTTATTTGTAACTACTTTCTTTTCTAATAAAATATCTATCATAAATTTATTAGAAAATAAGTATTTTTCAGTTATTAATTTATTTGTTACTATAGTTTGCTTATTATCATCTTCACTAATTTCTTGGGATACACATAAAATACCACCATCAGTTGTTGCTATCATTATATAATCAGCATAAAGTGCCATATTTGTATATGCTATTGTTTTACCTACTAAGTCGTTTGGGTTATTTATTAAGTACAAGTTTTGTTTCCTCCTATATTTTTCTACCATATGTATTTCTATAAACATTATATCAACTTTGTTGTCTATTGTCAACAATTAAATTTTATTGACTATTTTTTATATTGGTTTAAACAGAAAAAATTTATTTTTATCTTATTAAAGAATATAATTTAGTATTAAAGAGCAATTGAAAGCGAGGAGTTTTAAATGAAATTTACCAAAATTATAACTATTATTTCAACATCTTTAGTTATATTATCTACAGGAGTACCTGTGACTATTGAAGGTTTAGAGTTGACCATGACAGACAATGCACTAATTAATTCTAATAATATTCTGTCTATAAAAGACAATATTGATATAAAATTAAATCAAATTGTTAATGTTAATCTTTTCAAAGAGGATGATTTTAAACTGATAAGCCATGATAAACAAGTAAAAATAAGCGAACAGCAATCTTTGTCAGCCTTAAAAGAGAAAGTTATCGACTTAACTGATGAACTTGAATACTTAGGGTTATTTTCAGACGGAGAAGTTGATTGTTATAAATATAAGGTTATAACAACCATAGAAGATTTATTAAATACTTCTATAGTATTTGTAAATGCAGATAATAAAAATGTGTATATATCAGGAAAAAATTCTTTTTTGGTTGAAATGAAATAATATTCTTAAAAAAGGTTATACTAAAATAGTCGCAACTATAAATGATTTATGTTAAAATTAAAAATAGCTTTGACAAATATATGCAATTAATATATATTATAGAAGATATTTTTTAAGGCTTCTACACAGCTAACAAGGAGTAATTAATGAACATAAAAGATTTTAATGCGTTTTGCTTTAATATTTCGAAATGGTTAAACCAAAAAGGGGATATGGATATTTTAAATAACAAAGCCTTTTGGCTTATAATAAAAATAAATGGCGAAACGGTTAATAACAATGAAAAGAATCAAAAAGGAATAAATATTTTCAATGAAATCATTGAACTTAGAGTGGTAACTATTTCTAAAATAAAATCAGTTTACATGAGATTCAGCGAAAAACTTTTTGACTATTTTTTTAATGATATGAAAAACAGTGAGTTTTACAAAGATAGATTTAGATATGTTTATAAATTTTGGTATAAAAGCGATAGCTTTATTATAAATTCATTTAATTTCTTAGATTACTTTTCCAGCGAATGTGAAATAGAAATTATCGGAATGGGAACTGGAATTTCTTATCTTAATACTGAAAAACTTACTTTTAAACAAAAAGAGGAATCTTTACTTAATGATTTCAAAGAAATTGACAATTGGGATGTTAATACTGAAAATAATAAAAAATTCATAAATTCACTTTTAAGAGAATTATCTATTAGACATTATGTAAATGGTTTTAAAATAAAATTAATAAATAACGAAAATAATGAAGAAAATAAGTCCTTTTTATCTTATAATGAAAAAGATGGTTATTCTGTTGTCACTTTAAGCATAGATAAAAAAAATAACTTAGGTACATTTAGCATATATTCATTGACTAAAGAAATCAGTGAAAATTTATGCAACAATAGATATATAGATTATGTGACAGATGATAATAGTAATATAATAGAATTTCTCAACAGCGAAAGCGAAACTTTAATTAATGAAGGTTATAATATCTCAATAAAACAAATTAAAACTACTTAAATGTATTCTTTTTTTGTACTTTTTTAATCAAACCCTATACTTATAATGTAAAAAGATATAAACCCTCCCTTTAGTTATATATTTTAATTATTTTACTATTATAATTAAAAACAGAAGGAGGATTAAAAAAATAATAAAATTAAAAAGAATATTATTAGTAACTACAGTTATTTCTATTTTGGTTACAAGTACAGTATTTGGTTCTGCTATAAAGGAAACAATATCTGTATTATATGATAAAGGTGTTAGTGTTAAAGTGGATGGTGCTAATTTAAATTTAGGTGATAAAGCTCCAATAATATATAATGGAACTACTTATTTACCTGTTAGAGCTGTGGCTGAAGCTATAGGTAAGCCTGTTAATTGGGATAATGATACAAGAACTGTTTATCTTGGAACAATGGACAAATTGACTAAACTTACACCTGAAATGATAAAGGGAGATTGTACCACATTTACAAAACAGACCGATAGATTATCTATTGAAAATTACTCAGTCTTAGAAGGTATACCTTTTGAATGGTTCGATAATAGTACAGATTTTATAGTTAATAGCAAATTTACAAAAATGAAATTTACCGTTATAGTAAAAAATCCTGATAAGAGAACTGGGGTATATGTAAAAGCTGGCAAAGAATATAAAGAAGAATTATTTAAGGGAACTTTTGATGAAGGATTAAATACAGCAACTTATGAAGTAGATATTTCAAACAGAGATAAGGTTCGTGTATATTTTAATACTAACATATTATATGGAGACGAACACCCACAAATTATCATTGGAGATGTTACTTTTCAATAAAATATGCACAAAAAAAGAGAAGATTTTAACCTTCTCTCTTTTTTTTATTCTACTATTATTAAATCAAGCCTATCACTTAATGTTGTTTTTATTTCACTATCAGCTAAAGCATTTACAAGTGTTCTTGCATTTTGAATATAAACTTCAATTTTGTACTTTTCTGCTTTTTCAACTGCTTTAGTTGCTTCTTGTATTGCTACTGCTTCAGCAGATGGAAATATTATTGGTCTTAATACTTCTAATCTATTTAACAATGTTGTCTTAATTTCACCATTTTCCAAAGCATTTACCAGAGCTTCTGCTTTATTAAAGTAATACGTTGATTTATATTTCTCTGCATAATTTACATAGTTAGTTGCATTATTTATTTGTCTAATTGCGTTCTTTTCTGCAATTAAGTTATTGTAATTAGTTTTTAATGTTTCAACTCTTTGCAATAAATCTGCTTTTTCAGGTGTGCCATCAGCTATCATGTTTACTCTTTTTATTGCGTATAGAATTGTATACTTAGTAGGAGTTTTTTCTGCTCTTAAAACAGCGTTGTTAGCATATTTTATTACTGTTGAAGAACTTCCACTACCATCTATTGGCACTATAGCATCAAGCCTATCATCTAAAGCTTCTTTTTCAGGACTATCAATTAATGCATTTACAGTATCTCTTGCAGTTGAGATATATGGCTCTCTTTTATAGGTTTCCGCAATTTTTACTTTTGTAGTAGCATTTTTTAATTCCTGTGCTATTGCATTTTCTTCGATTTTTTCTTTTAAAGCTTCCAATCTATCAAGCAATGCTGTTTTTTTAGGAGAATCGTATAATGCATTTACAACTTCTTCTGCATCCGTTAAATATGGGTTTCTTTTATATGCTTCTGCAATTTTTACTTTTGTTTCAGCATTTTTAATAGCTTCTGCTGTATTAGTTTCACCACTTCCTGGATTATCAACAATTACTTGAATTGAATTTAATCTTTCAGTTAATGAAGTCTTTTTTTCGCTGTTTGATAATGCATTAACTAATGCTCTTGCATTGTCTACGTCAGCTTGTAATTTGCTACCTTCTGCTTTAATAACTGCATTTGTTGCATTTGCTATTATTTGCTGTAATTCTTTTTCAGCATCAATTATAGCTTGTACGGTGTCAAGTCTTCCGTTTAATGAAGTTTTTACTTCACTGTTTGGAAGTCCATTTACTAATACTCTTGCACTATCTACATCTGTTTGTAATTTACTACCTTCTGCTTTAACTACTGCATTTGTTGCATTTGCTATTGCTTGTTGTAATTCATTTTCAATATCAATCATAGACTGTACAGCATTTAATCGTTCAGTTAATGAAGTCTTTTCAGCTATTT
Organism: Clostridiaceae bacterium; assembly: GCA_029256485.1. Next base: position 5,591 of record JAQSXU010000018.1, on the reverse strand, counting down.
GTGGTAATGCATTTACTAAAGCTCTTGCACTATTTACATCTGCTTGCAATTTACTACCTTCTGCTTTAACAACTGCATTTGTTGTATTTGCTATTGCTTGTTGTAATTCATTTTCAGCATTTATAATTGCTTGCAAATTATTTAATCTTGTTAATAAATTTACTTTAAATTTTGTATCTGGTAATGAGCCTACGCTTGCGTTTGCTATATTATAATCATTTTGCATTAATGTATTTTCTGCTAATATTATTGAATTACCAGCATTTATTACATTTTGTAGTCTTTGAGCATTTAATGTCATTTGTGATTTACTATCAATATCAATTATTGTTTCTATTATAATTTTTACTTCATTTAATTTTACTTGAGCTTGTTCATAATTTTCTATTAATAGAAGATTAATAACATCTAAAAACCCATTTATTGTGTCTATATCTTGTGGTAATACTTCTATTTTGTAATAAATATATATTTGAACAGCATCAAGTCTTTTACCTAAGTCGGTAATTTCAGGTTCAATAAGTTCATTTACATAAATTCTTGCATTATCGACATCTGTTTGCAACTTAGACATTTCTGCTTTTTTAACAGATTGCGTTGCTATTTTAACTTTATTTATATATATTTGAAGAATATCCAATCTTTCATTTAATGAAATTTTTTCTATAATATTATCTAATAGATTATTGACTAATATTCTTGCATAATCAAGGTCAGTTTGTATATGAGTTCTTTCAGCTTTTTCAACTGCTTGAATAGCAAGTGCAAGATAATCTACAGGTATTGTATTAACTCTTTCTTCTAATGAAGGTTTTATTGTTTCAGTATATTGATTGTCAGGCAAGTTACTAATCAACTCTTGTGCTTTATTAATATCTTCTGGCAATTTTGTTTCTTCAGCTTGTTCTATTGCCCTTATAACTTCCTGTATCTGTTCTTTAATATCAACTATTTCTTGAATTACTTCTATTTCTTGCGTTAAAGTTTCTTTAGATTCGTGAGAATCAGGCAATATATTAATCCATTCATTTGCTTCATTAACATCTTCTTGATTATTAGTTTCTTCTGCTATTGTTATAGCATCTTGAATTTTATCTACTATTATCTCATTTTTCAATTCTGTGTTAGGAAGTTCTGCAATTGCTTCAACTGTATCAAGTTTCATAGCATTAAAAATTAATGTTAACTCATGTGCTATTTCGATAAATGTAACCTTATCTTCGCCTTCTGGTAAATTAACTACATCTGCATTAATAGTATTTATAGTTGTCTCAGCAATAACCATATCTCCAATTAAAATTTGTGTAATAAAATCATTACTGTTATTTACTAAACTGTTTAAAGCTTTTAAATATGCTTTATCTTCTCCTTCTGGTAAAGAATTTAATAATACATCTATATCTACTATAGTCGCAAGTGGTAATTTATTAATCATGAAGGTTTTTATATTGACAGAGCTTGTTAAATACATTGGCATTTCAATTTTTAAAGATGCAATATTTGCAAATGGCACAACTCTATTTTTTAAATTATTAATTAATTCTTCTAATGCTTTTTTAATATCTATATATCTTTGAACATTATTTAGTTGCTCTAATAAATATGTTTTTTCTATACTATCTGATAAACTATTTACTAATGCAAAAGCATTATCAATATCATCTTGTAATTTTGTAATCTTTGCTAATGCAACCGCATTTGTCGCTTCAGCTAATGTGTCTTTGTTATTTATATACTTTTGAACCATGTCTAATCTTTCAATTAATGAAGACTTTATTAATTCTGTTTCTGGCAAAACATTAACTAATGTTCTTGCATTATCAATGTCTATCTGTTCCTTTGTTGTTTCAGCTTGTGATACTGCATTTTTTGCATTATTTAAAGCTGTTTCATAGATAACGGTATTAGATGTAGCTATTGAACTTTCATTCCCTACTTTATCTGTTGTTTTAGCATTAATTATATATTCTCCGTCAACTAAAGCTACTTGACCAACATAAATAGTCCATTCTCCGTCATTAATCTGGTATTTGGAATCATTAACTCCACTACCACTATCAGTTCCATGTGTTATAACTAATTTACCTAAAATAATTTTTATCGTTGGTGCAGTTGGCAATATCTTATCAATATTATTTATAGTAATAGTTTTTATTGTTACATTTTCATTAGTATCTTTTGCATAAATTGAATATGTCCCATTCTCTGAAACAGTAAATGTTTCTTGCAATTCATTTCCTGATGACATAAAATACTCTGCATTTTGTAAGCCCTTTGCCCACTTTTTAACAGCAATTTCTTCATTATCAGTTACTAATGCAGTGACAATTACGTTTTGATTTGTTAATGCAGTTATATTTGCAGAAAGATTAATTACAGGGTCAATAACATCTTGATATTCAAGTAAATTTAAAGTATAGCCAATTCCTTCAATATAACTTGAAAATGTTGTATTTATAGTGTATACTGTTGCAGTTTTTTCAGTTAGTGATTTTCCTGCATCGACAAAAGCAGATGTTTCCACTGTTTGTTCCCCATTATATAAGTTGTTGATTGAAGCAAGATTTACAGCCCCACCAAATGCATAACTTCCAATATTAGATAATGAGCTTGGAAATGTAACACTTGTTAAACTTTTACTATCTCGAAATGCCCCATAAAATGCTTGATATTTAGAAGACCAACATATACCGTTACATTCCCATATAGAATATACCTCTACATGTGCATTATCAATAGTTGTTAAACCTTCTGAAAAGTTAATTTCTTCTAATTTGTCATTGCTAAAAAATGCACCTCCACCAATTGATATTACAGTTTCAGCAAATGATACAGTCAGTATATTATCACACTCATAAAATGCAAATTTACCAACTCTTGTTACGCCTGTTTCAACAATAACATGTTTTATTTTTTCTTTTATCTCAAAATATGGTGCATTTGTTACTCTATTATCAAAATTAAACACCATATCATTCATATTTCCTGTTCCACTTATAGTGAAAATTCCAGTATCTGAATCAAGAGTTCCTATAACATTAACACCTAACTGATATACACCTATATTTGAAAGTTCTTCAAAAGTATACCCAGCATTAATAAATGATTTAATACCATTAAGATTTTCAAAATATGCTTTTCCAATCTTAGTTGAAGCATTTTTACCAGAATTAGTAAAGACATTTACTATTGATTGATTGCCTTGATACATATTTATTATTTCAGCAAGATTATCACAATTAGCAAATGCTCCACTACCAATAGTAACTACTGAACTTGGTATTGTAATACTGATTAAACCATCGCATTCATTAAATGCAGAAGAAGATATAGTTAAAACTGAATTTGGTATTATGATTGAAGCTATTCCAGATTTATAAAATGCATTACTACCTATTTTAGTTACTGTTTCAGGAATTATAATGGAAGTTAAATTTATAAAGTTATTATAAAATGCATTATCTCCAATACTTGTAACGCCCTCTTGAATAATTACTGTTTTAATTAAATTTCCAATTGAATAATAAGGAGTATTAATTCCTAAGAAATCTGTCATATCACCAGTACCACTAATAGTAAGTATTCCTGTCTCTGCATCAAAAGTTCCTATAACATTAGTACCTAATTGATATACTCCTATATTTAATAATCCTTCAAAAGTATATCCAGCATTTATTATCGCATTAACAAAATTAATATTTTCATAATAACCTCTTGCATTTTTAGAAGGTTTATTTAACCCAGAATTAGTAAATACATTAGTTCCAATAGTTTGATTTCCAGTATATTCATTTATAATTTCTACAAGATTATCACATTCACTAAAAGCATCACTTCCTATTGTAGTTACTGAACCAGGAATGGTAATACTTGTAATATTATCACATTCTTTGAAAGCACTATATTCAATTGATGTTAAAGAATTTGGGAATACTATTGTAGTTAAACCATCACAATCATAAAAAGCACTACTTCTAATTATTTTTACAGTGTTTGCAATTGTAATAGAAGTTAAATTTTTAAAAGCATAAAATGTATTATTTCCTACATTTGTTACACCTTCTTCAATAATAACTGTTTTTATTTTATCTCTAACAGGATAAAAAGGCTGATTAATTGAATTATAATCATTCATATTTCCTGTGCCACTTATAGTTAAAATACCAGTTGTTATATCAAGTGTTCCCGTAACATTAGTACCTAACTTATAAGTACCCACAGTTTCAACACCATTTAATATATACCCTGCACTCGTAATAGCATTGTTAAAATTGTAGTTTTCAAGGAATGAATTTGCTTGTTTAGTTAATACATTGCTTCCTGCACCAGTAAAAGCATAACGGTCAATTATTTGATTGCCTTTATACAAGTTGGTAATTTCTGCAAGATTATCGCATGAATAGAAAGCATATTCTCCAATATTAGTTACAGAATTTGGTATATTTACTGATGTTAAATTGTCGCAATCATAAAACGTGTTATATCTTATAGTTGTTAATGAATTTGGAATATTAATTGTTGATAAGCTATCACAATTATTAAATGCATTACCTCCAAGATTTGTTAAATTTGCTGGAAGCACAACAGATGATAACTTTACACAACCATTAAATGCATAATCTCCAATACTTGTTACAGAATTTGGTATTGTAATAGATGTTAATATAAATAAGCCATTGAATGCATAATTTCCTATACTTGTTACGCCTTCTTCAATAACAACAGATGTGATTTTATATTTAATAAAGTTATATGGAGCATTGTTGCCAGAAAAATTTGTCATATTTCCAGTACCACTTATAGTTAATACTCCAGTTTCTGCATTAAAAGTTCCTGCAACATTAGTTCCTAAAACAAAATTCCCCCAATTGGCTGTTTCATTTACCTTATATCCTCTACTTGTAATTGCATTGATAAAATTTGTATTTACTAAATCTGCAGTTGCATATTTTGGATTTATATTATAACCAGCATTATAGAAAGATGCATAAGAACTTATATCAATTGTTTGATTTCCTTTGTACAGGTTAATAATTTCAGCAAGATTTCGGCAATCATAAAATGCACTTACACCGATAGACGCAACAGAACTTCCAATTGTAACCATTGATAAATTTTGACAATTTGCAAATGCCCCACCACCAATTTTTGTTACTGAATTTGGTATTACAATAGATATTAATTTATTGCAATAGGCAAATGCATTATCTTCAATGGTTAGTACAGTATCAGCTATGGTAACTGTTTCTAAATTGTTAAAGTTATAATAAAAGGCATATTTACCAATACTTGTAACACCTTCTTCAATGACAACACTTTTTATTTTATCTCCTATATAATAGTATGGAGAATCATTGCTATTATTAAAATTTGTCATTGCACCCGTACCACTGATAGTAAGTAACCCAGTTTCTGAATCAAAAGTACCTATTACATTAGTACCTAATTGATAAACTCCGATATTTGATAATTCACTAAATTTATATTGACTGTTACTAACTACATATCTAATAAAATCATAATTTTCAAAGTAACCCTTTGCAATTCGTTCTGCTATAGGAACATTAATACCAGCATTTTTAAAAGACGCA
>JAQSXU010000101.1 GCA_029256485.1 Clostridiaceae bacterium | reverse complement strand
TTTAGACTTTTTAGTTTTTCAATGGCTGATTTATCAAGTCCATCTGAAAGAAGTACCCTAATCATAGTAAATCCTCCTATTTATATCCTAAAATATCGTCTATATTATTTAACAATTCCTTTATCTCATCTAAGGTGCACTCTGCCATATGAGCTATTCTGAAAGTCTTTTCCTTAAGTTTTCCGTATCCATTAGAAATTTGGAATCCTCTGCTGCCTAATTCTTTATTTAAATCTGCTACACTTATGTTATTTACATTTTTAATATTTGTTAATGTGTTAGAAAGGAATCTCTCATCAGCAAAAAGTTCAAAATGTTCTTTTGCCCATTCTCTTACATACTTAGCCATCTCAATATGTCTGTTGTATCTATTTTCTAATCCCTCTTCTAGTATCTTATCTAATTGATAATCCAAAGCAAACATATGGGATAATGAAGGAGTTGATGGGTACTGATAATCCTTCTTTTGAATATAATCATATAATGCAAGAAGATCTAAATACATTCCCCTATATGGAACCTTTTTAGCTCTTTCTACAGCTTTTTGTGACATTGAGCAAATAGCCATTCCTGGAGGAAGACCTATTGCCTTTTGAGTTGAAGTAATACATATATCTACACCTAGTTTATCTACTTCAATTTTAGTTCCTGCCATTGAGCTAACTGTATCTAAGCACCATACTACCTCTGGATATTTTTTAATAACCTCTGAAATTTCTTCAACTGGATTCATTACCCCTGTTGATGTTTCATTATGAGTAACGGTTATTAAATCATATTTGCCAGTTGCTAAAGCTTCATCTACCATCTTAGGAGTAGTTTCTTTACCCCATTCAACTTCAAATAAATCTGCAGGCACATTATTATGAGTTGCCATTTCATACCACCTATTTCCAAAGGCTCCTACTGAGAAAATAGCTGCTCTCTTAGCAGTACAGGAACGAACGGCACCTTCCATTAATCCACTGCCGGAAGTAGTAGATAATAGAATTTCTTCCTTAGTGTAAAACACTTTCCTCAGTTTATCACTTATTCTCCTTTGAAGTGCAGAAGCTTCTTTACTTCTATGTCCTATCATGGGAGTTGCCATTTTTTCAAGTACGTCTTGTTTCACTTCTACTGGACCTGGAATAAATAGTTTCTTATGCATCTTTTACCTCCTAAAATCGGCTATTGCCATTTCTAATTCACTTTTTTTACTGAAATTTACTGAGCAATCTTATTTTATCACTTTAACATACAATTCTCAATATTCGCAAATGTTTATATTTTTCTACTTATATGAATTTACGCATAACGTTATACTATTTATGGTTTTTTCATAAAAAAAACAGCATAAAAATAAAAAAAGATAACATAAATGCTATCTTTTTTTTACACATTATAATATTAACCTTGATCTAAACTTGTTAATACAGTATCGAATAAATCAATGTTACACCTGCCCTCTGTAAAATGGGTGCAATTAGAACAACTTCTAGGGTCAGGCTCTCCAGCATTTGATTCAAAATACTCTGAAAGAGGATCATATCCCCTGCAATTTTCTCCTACAGACATCAACTGCTCTATACTAGCCATAAAACCACTCCTTTATGATTTTTATTTTATTATTATTACCATTAAAATATTAATAATTCTAAAAATCATAAAACAGGTTTTGTTAACTTTCTAAAATGTCCAATACTGATTCTGTTTCAGTACAGTATCTTGTTATTATACACTTGCCTATATTTCTCGGGCAATTTTTACACATACAGTCGCTAACCTGTCCATCACACTTTTTTTTAATAAATTCAGGGCAATCTTTACAATTTTTAGTTATAATCATTTCATCACCACTATTCAGCATAAACAATACATAAACTTAACTTATACAGTTTTAAAATAGCGAAGCTTCATGGATTTTTTAAGCTGTATAAGTTTATAGTTGAAATTGTTTGTCTATAGTTATTTCAAATTAAGCATTTGATAATTTCTTTTTAAGTTAACTTTATTTTTAAAACTATACCATATGTTTATAGAACATATATGTAATCATATCATGTATAAATACAATTACTATGAAATACTGTCTGTCCATTTTCAGTTTAGTTAAAACAGCCAGCATTCCATTATTATAATCTAAAACTCTTTACTTTCAGATTCATATCTTTCCCTATAGGAATTCATTATTTCATTTAATATATCAGAAGTAGGCGGCGGTGTAAATGTAATCGCATTAGCTCCAGCTTCAATAGTATTTCTAATTGTTGAATCATTAGGTCCACCAGTTGCTATAATTGGGAATGTAGGGAACTCATGTCTGATTTTGCTTACAATATATGCAGTTCTCTTAGCTCCTGACACATTTATAATTGTTGCTCCTGCATCTATTCTTCCCTTTATATCTTCATATTCTGACACTACAGTAACAATGATGGGAATATCTATAGTATCCCTCATTTGCTTTATTGTATCATTTGGTGTTGGATTGTTTACTACAACTCCCATAGCTCCTTTAAATTCCGCATCTAGTGCCAAATTTATAACCCTTTTACCTGTAGTAATTCCGCCTCCAACTCCACAAAAAACTGGTACATCAGCAGCCATAACAAGAGACTCTGTTATCAGTGGTTGAGGGGTAAAAGGATATACTGCGATAACTGCATCTGCATTAGTATTTCTTATAACTGCTACATCTGTACTAAACACAAATGATTTTATTCTTTTCCCAAATACTCTTATTCCACTGGCCTCCCTTATTATAGAAGGCAGCTCAATCATATGATTTCTAAGTGTCCCTTTAATTTCAGGTACAAATTTTGCCATACTTCCCCCTCCTTATGTTTTATGTATTAATAATATCACTGAAGTATTAAAAAATCATCCAACTTTTGTTAATTAACTGTAAATAAAATGGATTCTTATTAAATGTTGCATTTATCATTGTCACATCTATATGCCTTATCTCCTGAGTAACCTATCTCCTTAAGTACTTTTCTTACAACTCTTTTACCTATCTCATCCTCTGACATTTCACAAAGAGCATCATCAATATGGCTCCACTCTACCCATTCAACCTCATCAGATTTTATTATTTCCCCGCCAGCATAAGCAGCCATAAATGTAAGCATTACTATTTCTTTTGACGCTAAATATTCACTTCCTAAATATTTAATGTCTTTAATTTCTAGCCCTGCCTCTTCTTTTACTTCCCTATGCACAGTTTGTTCTACAGTTTCTCCTGTTGTTACATATCCTGATAAAAGCACTTTAGAATTTTTAAATATATAACTTTGCTTAAGCAGCAATATTTTATCATCCTTTACTATGGCCACAATAATACATGGTTTTGGAGTATCAAAATACATTATATCATCATATTCACAATAGGGTACGCCACCCTCATCCCAGCTATACTTTTCAACTAGTTTTCTTCCACATTTAGGGCAATATTTAAATACCATAAAATTTATACTCTTTATCTACCTATATAAATAAAGAGTATGTACACCCCCTTAAAGTAATTTATAATATAATTATATGTTAATTCTAAGTAGTAAATCAAATAATAGTTATAACTTAATCTGTACTTCATTAAACAAAGTAATGAAATTTTCACCAACTCTGCAATTGTAAGCCATAACATCAACTCCATTAGATTTTGCCATCCTCAGTGCTTCTCCAAAGTCCTTGTCCATTTCGTCATTAGGAGTAAAATAATCTGCATTTTCTAACTGAATTAAAAATAAAACGCCTGCACCTTTGCCTGTTTTTTTAACTTCTATTAACTCCAGTAAGTGCTTTCTTCCTCTTTCCGTGGGGGCATCTGGGAATTTAGTAATTCCATTATCCTCTAGAGTAACACCTTTTACTTCCAGATAATATTCATCATTTGAATTAGATAATTTAAAGTCAAATCTGCTATTTCCAAAGGTTTTCTCTCTTTGTATAATATTGAATTTTTTTAAACTACTTATCTTTTTATTAATTAAGGCTTCCTCTACAACTTTATTGGGAATTTGAGAATCAATGCTTATAAGCATATTTTTCTTATATGCAGCAATTAAGTCATACTTTGTTTTCCTACTGGGGTTGTTTTCCTCTCTTAATATTACCGCAGCACCTGGAACTAAAATTTCTCTGCATCTTCCTGTATTAGGCACATGAACAAATTCCTCTTTATCATTAATATATACGTAACCCTGAAATCTATTAGGTCTTCTTATAAATTTTGCATTTACAATATTCTTATTAATAATCATATCAACAACTCCATGTAATAATTATGCACTTATCCACAATAATTATCCACATTCCACTAAATTTCATTAATTATGCATCAAATATGTGAATAATACTATACTATTTATAAAAACATTTTAAAGATAATTAAAAAAATCACTCCAGGTATTCCAAAGAATCCTGCAATTAAGGCTGTCCAAATATTAATGCCAATACTGAAATTAAAATATGTTCCAAAGAAATTAACAATAAACAGCAAAACTACTCCTAAAACTCCGTTCAATATAAGCTTTATAATGAATTTTATTGATAATGCAAATAATTTTCCAAATAAAAAAAGTGCTATGATTGCAAGTAGAAAATAACCCATATACTGTGGCATAAAACATGTGCCTCCTTATATAATATTTTATACTCTATTTATATTCTTGCTGTAATAAAAAATGCACAATGGTAAATCATTGTGCCTAAATTATAATTATTTTTCAATAATAATTCAACTAAATATTTAACATAAAGTTATCTTTCAATTTAACTTTCTCTTCTCTTGCCTTTAAAATAAGGTAAACATACTTTGCTTTAGCTGCTTCTTCAGTATATATAGCATAATCAACTAGTCTTGGCTCTTTAACTAAATCAAAGTACATTCTTGCACATTCTAAATTTTTTCTAGCTTCCTCAATATCATTAATTAATGAATAATTTTCATTAGTATTTGATTTATTAATATTTATTTTACTTGCAAGCATTTTTAATATTTTAGCTTTGTCCATAAAATCCCTCCAAACATTATTAACTATTAATAATGTTTGACACAATTAAAACTTTATATTCATTTTATTCCTGTGAATAACTATATTTCTTGTCTTCCCTCCAGAGCCTTTGAAAGTGTTACCTCATCGGCGTATTCCAAATCTCCCCCTACTGGTATTCCATGGGCAATTCGTGTTACTTTTACTCCAAGAGGCTTCAACACTTTAGATATATACATTGCAGTTGCCTCACCCTCAATATTGGGATTAGTTGCAACAATTACTTCGTCTACATTTCCATTTATTCTTCTAATTAATTCTCTTAATTTTATATCCTCAGGACCTCTTCCAGCCATTGGTGATATATTACCATGGAGCACATGATATACCCCATTGTATTCTTTAACCCTTTCCATTGAGATAATATCCTTTGGCTGTTCAACTACACAAATTACATTTTTATCTCTATTAGGATTGCCACATATTGCACATGGATCTTTATCGGTATAATTACCGCATATTGAGCAATACTTTATTGTTCCTCTTGCTTTCACCAGTGCTTCTGCAAACTCTCTTACTTCGTCCTGAGGCAAATTCAAAACATGCATGGTTAATCTTTGTGCAGTTTTATAACCTACCCCTGGCAGTTTTGCAAATTCTTCTATTAGTTTTTCTATTACAACAGGATAAAAATCCAAATCCTTCACCCCTGTTTATCACATTTTTATTATACAGATTAAAAACTAAGAGTTGAACGTAAAAAAATTTAACTTTCAACTCTCATGCTTATCCTTAAAACATTCCTGGTATGTTTAATCCACCAGTTAACTTTTTCATTTCGTCTGCTGTCTCACTTTCTGCCTTCTTCAATGCTTCATTGCAAGCAGAGACAATTAAATCTTGAAGCATTTCTATATCGTCTGGATCTACTACTTCTGGTTTAATTTTAATATCTATGAGTTGTTTTCTTCCATTTGCTACAGCTGTTACAGCTCCTCCACCAACAGCTGCAGTAAATTCCTTATTTTCTAAATCCTTTTGCATGTCTTCCATTTGTTTTTGAAATTTTTGGGCTTGCTTTATTAAATTGTTCATGTTTCCTCCACCCATACCAGGAAATCCACCCTTTGCCATAATAAAATCCTCCTTAATTCAATTCTATATTATAATTAGGTATTTTTACCTATTTATTAAACATCTTTTTATTCATCTATTATTTCTACTAATTCTTCTCCAAAGGCATCCTTCAACACTTGTTCTGGTGCTTTATTAAAATTGTCCTTTCCCTCTATAATATATGTTATTCTAACTCTCTCTTTTAGTACCTCTGAAAATACTTCTTCTACAACTTTTCTATTCTCTTCTTTTTCCAATCTTTGCTTGTGGAATGCAAAGCCTTCTTCATATTTAACTTTTATAATTCCACCTTTGCATTCTACAGGCTCCCCTGTGGTTAAGGCAGCAAACAATACCATAAGCCTTCTTGCTTTAAATGCTTCCAAAATGTCCTTCCAGCTCTTCCTAACAACATCTATATTTAACTTGGAATCTTTGTTAAATTCATATACTGGTTGAACTTTTACTTCGTTTATTTGCTCTTTCTTTTTTACTTTATTGCTTTTCACACCTGTCACTTTAGGTACAATAGTTTCATGATTGACACTAATTTGGCCATTTTTCATAGCCTCCTCTAATTTATTCAATCTTGAAAGTATTATTTCTGGAGAGGTATCATACTCTATTTTACACATTTTAATTGCCGCTAGTTCAAGATATATTCTGCTTTGTTTAGACCACTTAGATTGCTCCTCTGATTCTTGTAATATTCTTATATTCCTCATTAATTCTTCTATTCTAATTCTATATGATTGCTGCTTAATTCTTTCAATATTTTCAGTTGACATATCTAAAATTCCATCAGGATTTTGGCTTATTTTAACCATAAGAAGATTTCGCAGATGCTCTATCATTTCCCTGATAAAATTATGTACATCCTTGCCGCTTAATACAATGTCGTCAATAATTCTCATTGAAAGTTCTACATTTTTATCAATAATACTATCTGTAAGTTTAATTAAATTATCATTTGTTACTAACCCAAGCATATTTATTAAGGAATCATAATCCACCTTTCCATTTCCCATGGAAATAGCCTGATCTAAAATACTAAGAGCATCCCTCATGGCTCCATCAGACATTCTAGCAATTAAATTCAAGCTTTTGTCATCTGCAAAGACCCCTTGATCCTTAGCAATTTTTCTAAGTAAATCGAAAGTATCTTCTTTTTTTATCCTTTTAAAGTCAAATCTTTGACATCTAGAGAGGATAGTAACAGGCAGCTTTTGAGGATCTGTAGTAGCTAATATAAAAATTACCCTTGAAGGTGGTTCCTCAAGTGTTTTTAAAAAAGCATTAACTGCACCAGAAGACAACATATGAACTTCATCCATAATATATATTTTATACTTTGCTTCACTTGGAGGGTATTGAACATCATCAATTATATTTCTGATATTATCTACACTATTATTAGAAGCAGCATCCAGCTCCGTAACATCAATTGCGATGCCTGCATTTATTTTTTTGCACATTTCGCATTGGTTACATGGACTTCCATTTTGAGGATTCAAGCAATTAACAGCCTTTGCCAATATCTTTGCTGTTGATGTTTTACCAGTTCCCCTTGTACCGCAAAAAAGATATGCGTGAGCTATTCTATTGTTCATTAATTGATTTTTTAATGTTACTGTTATATGCTTTTGACCAACAACATCTTCAAAGGTTTTTGGCCTCCATTCTCTATATAATGCGGTATAAGCCATTTTTTCACCTTCTTATAATAGTTCTATTTATGTGTTATTAACTATCTTATTATACAACATTTAAACTTAACAGTGAACAAATTTAAGGTAAAATAAAAAGACATCCATTGATGTCTAAAAAAACATTATGTAAACCGTGCACCTTGCTTCGTCTAGCAGCCTATAAGCGTTACCCATACAGTTAGCTCAAACCAGGTTGATCCACGGCACACGAAAAGGTTCACTTACCGCTGCTTCCTTCCGGACCTGACGGGTTTCATGAGTTTTCATTGCGTGGGACCCAGTTATCAACGCCACTTTTATGGGTCAGGCCTCACAAGCTGTAGCCTAAGCAAGGAATTCAATCCTGCTATAGCGGATTGCAGGTTACAGGGCACCGCTGACTCCCCATCTAGCAGTTAAACTGGCGGAGAAAGGGGGATTCGAACCCCCGGTAGAGTTTCCCCTACACACGCTTTCCAGGCGTGCTCCTTAAACCACTCGGACATCTCTCCATGTTTGTTCAATGCTTAATCATTATAACAAATAAAAATTATATGTTCAAGTACTTTTTAAATGTATCTGCTGGCAGTTTTTTATCTAATTCCCAGTTTCACTGTCACTATTTATGATGCTTAATTAAAGAAATATATTCTCATGGCGGAGAGAGAGGGATTTGAACCCTCGGTACGGGTTACCCCGTACAATGGTTTTCGAGACCATCACCATAGACCACTCGGACATCTCTCCAAATTGTCACTATCACATTATACTAAATATATTATTATAAATCAAATAGCTAGATATATTCTAAAAGTATTTTATTGCTGCTATCTCCTGTTTTTAAAAAAGTCACTGAGCAAATTACTGCATTCATCACAATAGTACCATTTTACTATGGCTTTTGAATTTAAATATTTACTGCCTAATATGTCTATTACAGATCCGCAGGCTCCTGCAACCTCATCAAAGGTACCAATGTGTATTTCACTTATCCGGCTCTGCAGTATTGCCCCGGCACACATAGGACACGGTTCTAGTGTTACATACATAGAACAGCCATTTAGCCTCCAATCACCTAATAACTTTGACGCTGCTTCTATGGCCAATATTTCAGCATGAGCTGTGGCAACACCTCTTTCTTCCTTTTCATTGTGTGCGGCTGCAATAATTTTATTGTCCTTAACAATAACAGCACCAACTGGTACTTCATTATTCTCCAGCGAAAGTTTTGCTTGTTTTATAGCCTCATTCATAAATCCATTATGCATAGAGTCCTCCTCAAGTATGATAATATACCAAATTGAATTAAAATCAACAATATATACGACTATCTTTTTGCCATAATAAAACCTCTAAATCGATACTTTTATTTTATATCAATTTAGAGGTTTTCTAAAGAACTTATGACAAAATTATTTATATTGCATCTATTTTTTCCAAAGTAACAATTATTCCTCTGCCCTCATTCATACCATCAATTATTTTTCTAGTTCTTGAACTATCACCTATATTCACTATTTCAACATTTTTATCTGCGAAATATTCCTGTAATTCTGAAAGTCCAGCATTTTCAGATCTCATACCAAGACATACAAATCCGTAATCAAAATCTAAGTTCTGTTCTTTGTCATCTTTCTTAACTTTAAAATGATCCGATGCTACTTCAACAAGAGCTGTTCCTGTGTGAACATCTACGTTATTTTTCTTAATAATATCCATCATGGAAAGTTTAGTTATAACATCTAAATCTCTGCCAAGCATAGGAAGCATTTCAACTATTGAAACCTTTGCTTTTCTTTCTGCAAAGAATTCTACCACATCTAACCCTACAGCTCCCCCGCCTATAACCACTACTTTTTTGTCTTTCACATTTTCGAACTTATCAATATTTTTAATCAATCCTAATATTGAGTGTATCTTTTCTCCTTCCGCATCGATACGATCTAACAAACCCTTAATTGGAGGAAGTAGTGGCTTTGATCCTGTAGCATTTACTATAACATCAGGTTTAAGATTTTCTAGAGTTTTCATATCTGGCTTTGTATTTGTATAAACAATTAGGTTACTTAGATTTTTAGCTCTCTCTTCTAAATAATTAGGAAGGTAACCAATTCTATTTTTAGCTGGAATCTTTGAAATTTCTTTTGCAAGACCACCTAAATATGGCTTTTGCTCAAATAGGAATGTTGTGCATCCTACTTCTGCCGCTGTACATGCTGCTTCAAGCCCGGCAGTTCCTCCACCGATAACTACAACATTAGTTGGTTTCCCTACCTTTTTATTTTTATAATTATCTTCATTTATAGTATCTGGATTCACTGTGCATCTTATTGGTCTGTTTAAACCTATTCTATGCCCTGCACATCCTATATTACAAGAAATACACTTTCTTATCATATTCTCGTTATTTCTCTTAACCTTTAAAGTCCAATTAGGATCTGCAATTAAGCCACGACCTATGCCTATTAAATCTGCTTGTCCCTCAGCTAAAATCTTTTCAGCTACTTCTGGATTTCTAATGTTTCCTGTTGTTATTGTAGGTTTATTAAATTTATCTCTTACAGCTTTAGACATATATGAACGCCATCCATCAGGAAGATCCATTTTATCTATTTGGTATTGCAGAGAATCATTTAAAGCTGCAGAAACATCGAATATATCAACTTCATCATTTAAGTATTCCAATATCTTTAGCGTATCTTCTAAAGTGTTGCCTCCATCTAAAAGCTCGTCTGCACTGATTCTTAGTAAAATTGGAAACAAAGGCCCTACTTCAGCTCTTACACTATCAATTACCATTCTGGCAAATCTAGCTCTATTCTCTATACTTCCGCCAAATTCATCATTGCGTTTATTATAAATAGGTGATAAAAACTGGCAGATTAGATATGAATGCCCTGCGTGTACTTCTACTGCATCAAAACCTGCTGATTGAACCCTTTTTGTAGCCTTTCCATACTTTTGCACTATATCCATTATTTCATCCTTTGTAAGAGATCTTGGCACTGCTCCACCAGTTTTAGATGGAATTTCAGATGCTGAAACTGGCTGACAGCCTATTCTTTCAGGAACTGCAGATGCACCAGCGTGATTAATCTGCATTGCAACACAAGTCCCATATTTATGTAATTTCTCAGTAAAATTAAATAAAGCAGGGATAAAATTATCATGATCAATTCTAAGTTGTGTTGTACCATTTGATCCTAAAGGAAAATCAACTGCTGCATTTTCTACTATTATTAATCCTGTCTCTCCTTTAGCTCTTTGCTCATAATATTTAATATGGTCACTACTCATTTCACCGTTTTGTCCGGCATAATTTGTACCCATTGGTGTCATTATTATTCTGTTTTTAATAATCATATTTTTAATCTTTAATGGACTGAAAATATTAGGATATTTTATCATTTCACTACCTCCATTTATGTAATAAAAACATTTACTTCGTTAAATAACTAACTAACAATTTTATTATAATATGGGTACAACCATAAATCTAATCAATATTTTCAGCTTTATTTATAGATTTTTTTTATGAATTATATTATACTATTTTTATGAAAGGGGTGAACTAATTGAACTTAAAACAATTAGAGTATTTTCAAGAACTAGCCAAGGTTGAGCACTATACATTGGCAGCTGAAAAATTATGCATTACTCAGCCAAATCTTACTTATGCTATTTCTGAACTGGAAAAGGAACTTGGAGCCTATCTCTTTGAAAAGCATGGGAGAAATATCCGTTTAACCAAATATGGTCGTTTTTTTCTTAACTATGTACAAAATGCGTTAAAAGAACTTGAAAAAGGGAAAAAGGAATTGAAAGAACTGGTGAGCCCATCTCATGGTACTATCGATTTGGCTTTTATTTATACATTAGGACCTCATTTTGTACCTAAAATGATTGAAGAATTTTTTAGTAATGAGGCAAATCAAAATATAACATTTAATTTCAGCCAAGGAAACACAAAAAATATAGTAGCAGGACTTAAGGAAGAAAAATTTGATTTAGCCTTTTGTTCTTTAGTAGAAAATGAACCAAACATTAATTTTATACCACTTGCCCGCCAGGAACTGGTAGTTATAGTTCAAAATGACCATCCCCTTGCAGTTTACGACAGCATAGATTTAAAAGATACTGCACCTTTTCCTTATGTTTACTTTAATAGGGAAAGTGGTATTCGTCCAATCATTGACAGCTTATTTGCTAAAGCTGGTATAAATCCAAAAATTGCTTGTGAGGTAGAGGAAGATAGTGCCATTACCGGCTTGGTATCTATTAATTATGGAATTGCTATTGTACCAAATATATGGATACTAAAGCATTTCAATGTAAAAATTTTGCATATAGCAAATCCCCCACATAAACGATTTATATATCTTGCTTATATGAAAAATAAGTACTTTAGTCCTACAGTTCATTTATTTAAAGACTTTGCAGTAAATTACAGCAAAGATCATTTTTTAACCGAAGAAACTCCCTAGTAAAATTTAATTCAACTAAAAAGCTATGAGTTCTAAAGTTACCCATAGCTTTTTGCAGTTATTATTTTTGATTTTACTTCCGTATAGTTAAATCACTTTAACTACATACTCTTCTATATCGTAAATTTGCAAAAATTGCACAAGAGATTCCTATTACATATAAAATTGAGAGAAAGTAAAATACATGTGAAATGCCGAAGGATCTTAAAATTAGCCCCGTTAAACCTGGAATTACAGCTGCAGCTATACCACTAGCGGTAGAGACCAAGGAAATGGATGCACCTTTGTTTTTCCAGAAAAGTTCACCCATAGTGGTTTGAGCCATTTGCAGCACTCCAGCAGAAGTTATTCCTGCTATAAAAAATCCAAATGTTGTTACTGCTTGTGATCTTATAGTCAGCAATGCTACAAGTGATACTAAGCCAACTGCAGGATATAATAATAATACATATATGGGCTTTAATGATTTTTGTAAAAGTTTTGCCAGTGCTAAAACCGATATAATTGCTCCCATACTATAATATGATATAAATTTTAAGGAGCTCATTTGACTCATATCTAAAATCTTCTGGCCGTAGGTAGGCATCCATGTTTGATATGCAGTAAATATAGAATTTGATGTAAAACCTATTATTATCAATGCCAAACCTTCCTTTTTCAATATTGGTTCGCTTCTAAACTTTTTGTTCAATGATTTATTATTTTCTTCATTTTTAATTTCATTTGGTTGTGGGAACTTCCTTCCAAACAAAAATAAGCCATTTAATAACGTTATTAGTGCAATTACAAAAAATGTGTATCCATAAAACATATTATTATTTGCAAAGAATACAATAATAAATGGCAGCAAACCAGCGCCTATTGCTATGAACAATTTTATTATAACAGTAGCCGTTCCTGGAGTCTTTGGAAAACATTCTATTAAAGAAGGATAACTGGAGGCATCCATAAAAGCATGAGCTATACCAGCAAAAGCTGAAAAAAACATAGCCCATTGATAGGTTGGTGAAAGAGGTATCCCTATTAGGAAAATTGACATTACCACTGGAGCTAAACACAAAAACCTCTTTCTTCCAAGCTTATCTGATAATTTCCCAGTAATATATAAAGTTGCCGAGCGCACTATACCTTCCGTGGAGATTAAAAAACCTATGCCAGCTGCATCAGTATTAAACTGCCTTGTTAGAACTGCCATATGTGTTGAAATTAAAATAAGAACCATACCTAGCATTCCATAGCTTATATATATACCTAATGCAGATTTAACATATTCATTCTTAAACATATTTTCTCCCCTAACTATTTAGTTCATACTGCTATGCAATAACTGAAGTGCACTATACAAATCTTCTACACCTATTTGTCCAGGAGCAGAAGCTTTTTTTGCAGCACCAAATGTAAGTGCAGACCCGAACACTTCCCCTGCTAAACGGGTGATAACTCCTGTACCTGACATGGACATTGTAATAATAGGCCTATCAGCATACTTTTCTGACATAATTACAGTTGCCTCTAATAATTCTAATACGTCTAATTTACATTTTGGCATAACTGCAATTTTAGGAATATCCGCTCCTAAATCCTGCATCTTTCTTAATCGATAAATTATATCATCTTTAGAAGGTGTCTTGTGAAAATCGTGATTTGAAGCAACAACCTTTACACCTGCAGCATGAGCAGCTTCAATAATATACTTTACAATATGGTCACATGTAAATGCTTCAACATCTACCAAATCAACCAGTCCTGTAGATGCCACTGCTTTATTAAGTTCTGCATAAACCTCTGGATCAATTGATTTTTCTCCACCTTCTTTCGATGTACGGAAGGTAAATAATAATGGAATATTATTTAAAGCAGGTACTAGATCCTTTAAAACATCTTTAACCTTTTCAATATCAAAAACATCATCAAACCAATCTACACGCCATTCTACAATATCAACGTGAATATTTTTTAGACTTAAAGCCTCTTCAATTATTTCTTTTTTTGTCCTTGATACAATAGGCACACAGATTTTTGGTATTCCATCTCCTAGTATTACGTTTTTCACTTTTACTGTATTCATATTGATTCCCCCAATATTCTAAATTTGTAATTGCCATAAAAAGCAAGAAAGTGCTTTTTCACACTTTTCCTTGCCTGATATATTATTTTAAACAGTCTTAAGCTCATTAACTTTAGCTTCATCCCTGGAATAGCTTATATTAACGTACAACGCAAGCATTATTCCCACAAATGTAATGGCAATATTGAGCAGCAGAACATATTTAGGTCCATTTACACCATATGCTTTAGTAATAGCACCTGCAATTGAGAGAACTGCATAATTTGCAACACTTGATGCCATCATTATAACACTAGTGATTATTCCTTTTATTTCAGGAAAAATATCATTTATGGTAGAAACTGCTAATTGCAATACTCCCCCTGCTGCTGAAAAACCAATTACAAAACCGCCAATGATTGTAATTTGAGGTGTCCTAATAGTATAAACTGCAATAAGCATTATCATAGCAATTAATGGGTAAAAAACTAGAATTCTAACTGGCTTTACAGTTTGTTTTACCAACGCTGCCGTAAATAAAATGGCAATAATTGTACCTATAGAATAATAAGATTGTATTACGCTTGGGTTTTTAAGTCCAGTAGATTTAGCAAATTCTTGAATACAATTTAGCCATAGTTGGAAGGTTGAAGTACAAGTAAACCCAATTAAAATCAATGCCACACTTGTAGGTGTAAATTTAACTGATTTAATTTTTTCAATTAATGATTTCTCTTTTTCTCCTGTAATGTTACCAATACTAGCTTTGGGCATTGGCATAATTGCTACAAGAATACCAATTACAACAAATAATACAGGCATTACAAAGAATAAAGTTTTATAGGACATATGGTTTGCTGCTATATATCCAAGCATCATAGGAAGTGTAAATTGTCCTAATGATACAAATAATTTTGTTAAAATACTTGCTAATCCAGTGGACTCAACCAATATTTCCATACAAGCAGGTATAACCCCTGTGTCTAAAAATGAGTTTGCAATACCTCCTAATAGTGCACATAAGTAAGCAATAGATGCACTTGGAGAAAATGCTATACCTAAGAAAAAGATGGCATAGGATGTAATACCTATTAAAGCAGAGAATCTTCTTCCCATCTTATCTGAAAGCGGTCCAGCAAAAGGTAGTGCGATTAAACGTCCAAGTCCTAATGCAGCTATAACCATTACTACAGAGCTAACATCATAAGTATTATTTGCTAATAGCTTAGAACCCCATTGCGCTGCAAACTGCTGTTTATACTGAGCTAAAATAGAAACACCGATACCATGAATAAAAAAGTTCAAATAGAGCACAAACGCTGTCAGATAATACTTTTTATTGTTGATTTTCTGTTCCATTTTTTCTTTCATCCTTTCAACTTATATTAATATTTAATATCTAAGATTTGTTTCATATATTCAATTGGCATTGGCTTTCCCATCCACATTTCAAATGCAGCTGCTCCCTGAAACAACATCATTCCCATGCCATTCATTGTTTTGCATCCAACTTCTTTAGTCATCTTAAGCATAGCTGTCTCCCTTGGAGAATAAACAACATCTGTAACAATTAGATCAGCACGGAAAAAAGATTTATCAGGAATGTAAGTCTGTCCCTCTAAAGGTTTCATCCCCATACCTGTTGCATTAGCAAACAAGTAACTGCTTGCAATTTCTTTCTTTAATATGTCTAGGTCAGCTAGATCATATAATACTGCCTTGCACTTTGTTTTTTCATTAATATCTTTTACAGTTTTTTCTGCTCTTTCCCAGAATTTGTCCTTAATATTGAATATAGATATTTCAGCTACACCATCTAAAGCGGCCTGAATTTCAATAGCAGTTGCAGCACCACCTGCTCCCACAATTGTCAATTTCTTTCCTATTACATCAATACCTGCATCCTTCAGTGCTGCCATATATCCCATACCATCTGTAATATGCCCAGTTAAAACACCATTATCGTTTACAACTGTATTTACTGCTCCGCACAATTCAGCTGCAGATGATATTTTATCAAGATATTTATGCACAACTGTCTTATTTGGCATTGATACATTAAATCCTCTAACCTTCATTGCCCTAAAACCTTTTATTGTATCTTCCAATGTGCTGTTGTCAACTTCAAATGCTAAATACGCATAATCTAATCCTAATTTTGCAAATGCTTCATTATGCATAGTAGGTGAACTAGAATGTCTGATAGGATATGCTATTAATCCAATGAGTTCAGTGTGTCCTGTAATGCGTTCTGCCATAATAATTCTCTCCTTTTAATAAAATTTAAATTTTAAATTTATAAAAACATGTTTGTCAAGTTATTCACTTAACAATCTCACTTTATCTTAATTATATAGAAAGAATTTATATTAATCCAATTAATTTTTTATGCTTAATTAATAGATTTCATTTATAGATTTTACAGAGAAAAAATTAAAATTCTCACTTAGAATTAGTACTCTATTCATATAAATTGGGATCTTGAATAATCTTAAACATCGTATGTAAATAATGAACACCCTTTTTTCAATCATAAAACTTGTAATGTTAATAGTAATATTATCCCTATTATCTTGTTACATAATTAACATTTTTATCGTTTACATGTAAACTTAAATAGATAAAGTAAACTATACTTATCAGTTAAGATGTTATATTGGGGTTCTCAAATGATTTAATTAGTATGTGGAATTCTTGCATTCTACATACTAATCATTCATTGTATATAACCCACCCCCCCTATGGAAATTATGGCAAAGTAATTAGTAAATATTTTAATATAAAAAAAGCCTTGTAAACATTATGTTCACAAAGCTTTTTAGTACGCCCCAGGGGATTTGAACCCCACCAGCGGTTTAGAAATTAATTATGGTTCATGATATACTTCTTAAGATCAGCATTTATTCAACATGATATGAATAATTTCTTTATCAGTTTCCTTCATACCAACTTTTCCAAGATAGCCCACATTTGTGATTGTATTTTCTACACCTTTTGCAACAATCCCGTCTCCGCCTCTGAATTGCTGTCTTTCCTTATACATATAATAACCCAGGATACCTGCATCAACAGATGCCGCTATTTTAGCAGCACAGGACGGTTTAGCTCCATCACAAATAATTCCTGAAACAATTGCAACTGCATTTACTAACGTATGTGCAATTTCTTCATAACCACCACCATATAAATATGCAATACCCGTCCCACTGCCACATCCAGCGCATACTGCTCCACAAAATGCAGATAAACGTCCAATGCCTGTTTTTTGATGAATTGTTATAAGATTAGATACCACTAATGCTCTAAATAGCTTATCATCATCAACTTTTAATTCTTTTGCATATTCTATAACAGGCAAGGATGCCGCAATTCCCTGATTACCACTTCCTGAGTTAATAATAACCGGTAATTCACAGCCACTCATTCTTGCATCGGAAGCAGCCGCTGCCATAGCCTTTGCACGGATTTTCACATCATTCCCATAAGTTTTCAAAATGACACTTCCAATATTGGCACCGTAATTATTTTCAATACCAGCTCTTGCTATAGCCAAATTGTACTGTATTTGCCTTACTAGGGTTTCCTTTACTTCTTCTATAAACACACTGTCAGCAAAGTCAACAATATCTTTTACATTTAATAACCCTTTATCAGTTA
This sequence comes from Clostridiaceae bacterium, assembly GCA_029256485.1. Next base: position 2,540 of record JAQSXU010000101.1, on the reverse strand, counting down.
GTCCTTTTTCTTTGGCTTCTATCATTCCTACATCATATACAATTTCACCATTTTTCTCTATATATACGATATTTGTATGATAGTCAGTTATACGTAATTTTACATAGGACTGTTTACTATGCATAGTAATTGTAATATCAAAGATTAATGCGGTATCAGCTAATTTTACTTCTATACATTTTCTTTCCATGTATTCTTTTGCCGCTTTCTTCTCTTCTTTACTTGCCTGTGAAATAACCTCTAATATTTTTTCAGATTTACCTGCTATGATACCAATGGAAACTGCCGCTTCTATGCCCTTTAGGCCATTTGTATTTGGCACTATTACACTTTTTACATTTTTAATAATATTTGCACTGACTTCAATAACCACTCTATCAGGTATTGTGCCTAATAATTCCCTTGCTTTAGCAGATCCATATGCTATGGAAATAGGTTCAGTACATCCCATAGCCGGAACCAATTCTTCTTTTAATATTTGCAGATATGTCTGATAGCGTATATCATCCTGCTTCATGAATTATCCCCCTTAAGATTAACTATTATTTTAGAAATACCCTAAATTATATAATTATTAGTGATATTATAGGCTATTAAAAGTAACATGTCTATATTATTATCTTTATAATACAAAAAAGAAAAAAATTGATAAGAAATTCATTCCAAATGAAATTACTAATCAATTACTTAAACATACTAAGGGTTTTCAGATACAACCATTGTTCCTGAAATATAATCATGAATAGCTCTATGTGATGGCGTACTTAAAACCATAATACCAGATACAATTGTTAAAATTCTACCTGCTATCCCTAGATAGTATTCAAAATAAAAACCGGTCATAAGAGTAAGCAGCTGTCTTAAATAACTTGTCATAACAATTGCAGCTCCTTCTATCATCATCAACCCTATAACTTGTCTTATCAAAAGGGTTTTTAAATCTATATCCGAATAATCCCTTTTGACCATTTTAATCTTAAACATATGCTTTCCAACCGTCTGTCCATGGTACTTTTTATAAGGGATATATACATAATAAATTAGAGCTGCAATCAGGCAAAGACTGCCAGCTAAATATGCCCACCCGTTTGAATATCCAAGACTGGCAAACACATAGAAATTGCTAAACATATCCGTTTTCTTTGTCACCATAGTATAAATGAAAACCGCAGGGAATCCAGTTAAGATTCCTCCCAAACACCAATCTATAGCATAAGCCATCAGCCGTGTTGATATGCTAACATTGGATGGTTTCTTATCCACCCATGATGTTATTTTCCCCCATAATTTACGCATAAAACTTTCCTCCTATTTAGAATACAAATAATCCATTGCTTTTTTAAAGCGCTTCAGCCCTTCTTCAACCTTTGATCGAGGGCATCCTAAATTCATCCTCAAATATTTTGCACCGTTCTCCCCATAGGTTTCTCCCTTCATAATAGCAACCCCGCCAATATTCACTAGAGCATCCTGAATCTGTTCAGAGGTATATGGCACTCCCCTTCCATCTATCCATGCCAAATATGTGGCATCTGGCTTTTTAAATTTAAAGTCCGGCAGCTCACTCTTAATAAAGTCCTGCACCAGCTGCATATTGCCACGGATATAGTCATTTAGCTCATCGATATAATCATCGCATTGCATATACCCTACCATTGTGGCATACATTCCAAATATACTTGCAGAATTCAAAAAATCTCTCTTTCTGGTATGATATAAAAAATCATTTCTCACCGTCTCATTTGGTATCATCACATATGAACCAATCAAGCCAGGGGTGTTAAATGTCTTGCTGGAGGAGGATGCTGTATATAGCTCATCATAATCATGTAAATAGGATAAAAGCGGTATCTGTTTCTTTTCCCCAACTTGTATATCCATATGTATCTCATCCGAAATTATTTTTGTATTATATTTTTTACACAATGATACCATGCGTCTCATATCATCTTGTGACCATATCATACCTGTAGGATTATGCGGAGAGCATAAAAGCAATATTCTGCATTCCTGTACCTGTTTCTCAAATAGGTCAAAATCAATTTCAAATGAACCGTTTTTATGAATTAAATCATTTGATACCAATATGCGGTCATTATCCTCGATGACTGTAAAAAACGAGTCGTACATGGGATTAAATGTCAAAATCTTATCTTTCGGAGAACTTAGAAGCCTGATTAATAATGATACTGAGTACATTACGCTTGCACTATATAAAATCCAATCTTCTTCAATGCATGTATTAAATCTTCTCTTATAATGTTCTGTTATAGAGGATTTGAAATCATGATGATTCCACCTGGTATATCCATATATCTGATGGTTGGCAACCTGAAAAATTTTTTCAGTAATTTGCTTTGGAATAATAAAATCTGTATCTGAAATTGAAAACGGTATTAAATCTTTTTTATGAAAGCGATCTTCAATATAATCCCATTGTGTACAATAGGTTCCTAAACGATTATGAACCTTATCAAAATTATATTTCATCTATTTTACCTCCAAAATTATAAAATCCTTTGTAGTTTTATTCAACGGAA
>JAQSXU010000376.1 GCA_029256485.1 Clostridiaceae bacterium | reverse complement strand
GGATTTAAATGGTATTATGCAGGAGCCGATGGTAAAATACTAAGAAATACATATACACCAGATGGGTACTGGGTTGATTCAAACGGAATTTACAAATAATTATAAAAACATTAGCATTAGTTTGTTTTAACAAATGCTAATGTTTTTTGTTTTATATTATATGATTTTATATCAATAAATTTATTTAATTATATTTGAAATTAATTTTAGCATTTGTAAATTTAATTATATGAAAAATTAGCCTTTTTATATCGTAAAAGCGAGTAATTATATAACTATTTATATAGTCAAGTTTATGAAATTGTAACATGTTATGTAATATTTATTGTTACTTTTTATGTTACTCAAATACTAATAAATTCTATAACTAAATTTGTTTAAAGTATTATATTGTTACTCCTTTATTTACCAGTGGGAATATTTGAGATATAATTTAAATTTATAGTAATTTACTTATGGAAGAGATAGTAACTATGGAACATAAAGGGATTGTAACAGCAGAAGATTATAAGGCAAAGGGAGATAATTATAATGATTTGGATATTTCATATACTTATTATTTTGCAGAACAGCTGCGTTTAAGATTAAATAATGTTTCATATATGAATGATCCATCAGAAGGACCGGTTTTTCAACCAATTAGCAAAATAGATATTGAAGAAATAAAAGAACCAGTAACTTGATGTTGTTTTTTACATCAAGTTACTGGTTTTTGCACGTATCTCGGAGTGTACCAATTATGTAGTGTATCCCCAATTTACAGAGGTTAGTGTCAAAAAAATTATACTAAAAATTTATTTATCGCTCTTTTTAATTGATTATATTAACTAAGATACTTGTAAAATTTCAACCTTTATATTATCTGCACTAGGAGTTTCATCACTATATTTATGCCACTCTCCAGTAGAATCTTGCCATTTATAATCAATTGAATTAAGTGCATTTGAAAAGGCTACTACATCTGACCAAGAATCAGCAGTTGTATTAATATCATTAAGCGCATTACTATATTCTTCTGCTGTTATATCATTATCAACATTAGTTAAGTCAGTTTTAGTATCTGAAATTATAGTTTGTAAATCAGTCCATAATGATATTATTTCTTTTAATGCATTTTGTGTAGCTACATTGGCATTTAATAAATTCTTAAAAGTTGTATTTATAGATTGTAAAGCTAATACATCCTGATTATCTTTAGATATTTTTTTCAAGTCAGCATCAATTTTCTTTTCTGCATCTTTAATATCTTTATCAAGAACTATTGCTGATACAATGGACGCAACTTCGCCGCCAACAGCTATAACTAATATTGTTGGTCCAACTACAACACCAACAACAGGAATAAAACAACAAGCAATACCTACTAATGCCGTAAATACAGATGTAGCTGTCCCTATTTCGGCTACAGTAAGTTCTGTTTGCCAGGTACTTATTTTTTTGCGTAAATCAGCTATATCATTAGTAAGTTCAGTAATTTCATTTTTATCACTAGTTAAATCGTTGAAAGATTGCACAGCTATATCATTCAATACTTTAGCATCTTGATTAATCTCTTTTGAAAAATACTCTAATCTAATTAATAATGCAGTTGCAGAGTCTACATTAATCTGTATAGTTTTTTCTAAATTAGTCATAGAATCGTGAAGTGATTTTTTATAAACATTATTATTAGGGTCGCTTTGAAGTAATTTTAAATAATTTTGAGCAACATTGAGTTCCATTTTAAATAAGCTATCAGATGATAAGGTAACCTGAGGGAAGCTAAGAATTGACGGAAAAATCGCATTTGTCCAAGTCATACAAGTTGCTTTGGCCGTTGAAAAACTAGAAGTGAACTTAGCATAATCTACAGGTGGACTTGTTAAAACTTGCATATCTTGTTTGGTAATAGAATACACATATTGATTAACAATTGTCATAGAATTAATATAGTCTACCATTTTTTGTTTAAAATCATCTGACTTAATAGAAATAGACATTTTAACCACTCCTTTTTTTGTAAAGTATGTTTACTTATTTTATAGTTTACAATATTTAGATATATTTTGCAATATTTGGTCAAAAAAAAATAAAGGTTTTTATTTTTGTTAATAGAGATATTTCTGTATCTAAATCTAGAATTCAATATCAATAAAAATGTATACATAAAAAATAAATAGATAGACAAATACCCCAGAGAGAGTTATTAATTTACACTACCTCTGGGGCACTTTTATTTCTTTTCTTTTTTCAATGTTTCAATTAATTTTGGTAATGTTCCATTTAAATATATATCTAAAAATTCAGCTTTTTTATAGCCTAATAACTCGCTAATTTCTTCTATCTTTTGAACTGTTTCCTCTGATAAATTATAATTAGGTCTTACTGTTTTATTGCTCATAAAGTGAGCTGTTATCTTCTTTTTGCCTATAATTAAGTTTTTTGTTACTGTAACAGGTGCAGTTCTCTTTTTTGTTACTTTTTTTGTTACCTCATTTTCGATAAAGCTGGTAACTAAGTTTGTAACATTATTTGTATCGGAGTTTGTTACAGTTTTATTTGGAAGTGGTCTAGCTGAAATTGGTTTTACTTGTTCTTTCTTACTTGCCATTTGCTTATCTCCTTTGCAACATTTTTATATGCTATTGAACCGTCGAATTTTTCTCCAGC
>JAQSXU010000375.1 GCA_029256485.1 Clostridiaceae bacterium | reverse complement strand
CCTGTATTTTTTAGTACATACAATGAAAGCGCAAAGTCCTGCATTTGTGTTCCAGTAAGGGATATAAATCTTCCAAGCATCAATAATAAAAAGTCCTTCCCCTTTAAAAGCTTTAAATTCATAAATGATACCCCCATATTAAAATCATTTTATCGTTAAAACTTATTTAACGTTAAATTTATTTTAACACCAATTTGTGGAAACTGCAACATTAAAAAAGCCAGCTTTTAATTATTAGAAGCTGGCTTTTATGGTTTATTTAATTTCAACGGCACATTTATCACTGAAATCAAATTCAATTTTTTCAGCCCAAGTGCATGCCTTAATGTCCCTTAATGTTTTTTCAAAATAAATATTCTGGCTCTGAGGAATATACACCTTTAAAAGGTTAATGTTTTCTTTTAGTGAAAGGTTTCTTTCCGTCTTATATTTTCTTACCTCTCCTATAATATTTTTAATATTTTCTCCAAAACTTAATATATCCTGATTTTTAGTGTCACAGTTTATATTCCACTGCAATTGATGAATTGAAATTGATTTTTCCATGTGCTTATAATAGCATTGATATATTTCCTCAGTAATAAAAGGTACATATATGGCATAAAGCTTTAAAATCTCTAATAGTACAGTATATAAAGCATACTGACCGGACAGTCTTTCTTCTCTTCCGTGTACCTCTGGTTTATATAGTCTATCCTTTACTATTTCAACATAATTATCACAAAAGTCATTCCAGAAAAACTCATCTATTTCATGCTTTGCCAATCCAATTTCATATTGATTTAGATTCTTTGCCGCTGTTGTTTCTAATGTTTTAACTCTCTCAATTATCCATTCATCAATTGGAAGCAGCTCATTAGGTTTTTCTCCATTATAATCCTGAAGCTGCATAATACAAAAATTTGCTGCATTCCACAGCTTAGTTAAAAATCTTTTGGATATTTTAAGTTCATCCTCTGAAAACATGGTGTCGCTTCCCAATTTAGCTCCTGCTGCCCAATACCTCAGTGCATCTGCTGAATGCCTTTGCAGCAGTTCCTTTGGGGAGGAAGAAGCATTGTTTTTTGACTTGCTTATTTTCTCACCCTTCTTTGCTAAAACAAAACCGCATATCATAATATCCTTCCAAGGAACCTTTCCAGTATGAAACAAACTTCTTACTATTGTGTAAAATGCCCATGTTCTTATTATTTCATGAGCCTGTGTTCTCATTCCCATTGGAAGAAGCTTTTTAGTTAAATCATTTTCTGTACTCCATTTTGAATTTATAAATGGTGATAATGATGAAGTTGCCCAGGTATCAAGAACAGCAGTTTCAGGTATAAATTCAGTACTTCCGCAGCCGCATGGTTTTGTGGGTTTTGTCTCTATAGGGTTAACAGGAAGCTGATGCTCATCTGCATATATAGCTTTTCCGCATATACTGCAGTACCAAACAGGAAAAGGAACCCCAAAATATCTCTGTCTTGATATGCACCAATCCCATTTTAAATTTTCAACCCAGGTTGTATACCTGTTTTTCATAAAAGCAGGATACCAATTTATATCATCTGCAGCTTTTAAATATTTTTCTTTTTCACTTAAAATATCTATATACCACTGCTTGGAGGGAATTATTTCAATTGGTTTTCCGCACCTTTCATGAATAGAAACAGTATGATTTATCACTTCGCTTTTTCTTAGAAGATTATTTTCTTTTAGCAGTCTTATTATTTCTTCTCTTGCATTTAAAACCTTATTTCCTCCTATGAAAGGAACAGAATCACATATTTTCCCATTGCTTTCTATTATTCTCCTATAAGGAAGCTTGTGCTTTTCATACCATTCCACATCTGTTGTGTCCCCAAAAGTTGCACACATTACTACTCCAGTGCCCTTTTCAAGGCTTACTTTTTCATCTGATAAAATTGGTATTTCATAATTATATAATGGAACTAATGCACTTTTTCCTATATATTTTAAATATCTTTTGTCTTCCGGGCTTACAAATAAACATACACACCCATATAGAAGTTCTGGCCTTGTGGTTGCAACCAGTAGTTCTTCACCCTGTACTAAAAATGATATATAGTTAAAAGTGGTTTCCTTATCAATGCTTTCAAGTTCTGCCTGAGCAATTGAGGTTTGGCATGTGGTGCACCATAAAACAGGTGATTCCTTAATATATGCCTTTCCTGCCTTAGCCATATCTAAAAATGCTTTCTGTGATATTTTTTGTACCATAGGACTTATAGTTTCGTATTGTAGATTCCAGTCTACACTGAATCCCATGGAAAGCCAAAGATTTTTAAATTCATCCACATATTTTTTAGTTGTTGATAAGCACTTTTCAGTAAATTCACTTCTGCACATATCCACAGCTCTTATTTTTTCTTCTTTTTCTACCAGTCTTTCTGTAGGAAGACCATTATCATCAAATCCAAAAGGATAAAATACATTCTTACCCAGCATTCTTTGAAATCTTGCTATTATCTCAGCTTGTGTATAGGAAAATATATGCCCTATATGGAGGCTGCCACTCACTGTTGGCGGTGGTGTATCTATTGAAAAGGTCTCCTTTTCGCTTTCGTAATCAAACTTATAAATATTATTTTTTTACCTACTGCGCACTTAGGTAAAATAAAAAACCCTTCATCCTTAATATATAAGGACGAAGGGTATATCTCCGCGGTACCACCTAAATTTGTACATATGTACACTCTCAAAATAGTACGGGCTTATGTGCCGATACTACTTCCCTTTTAACAGTGGGAATTCCGTTAAAACCTAATTGCTTACAGCTTTCAGTTTAAAGCTCCGGGGCTACCTTCATTACATCCATCATGGGAAATTTCCACCGTCATTCCCTCTCTTTATTTCAAGTGTGCAATTACTCTTCCTCTTCAAAGCCTTTAATTTTAAATGAATTTGTTTATCTTAATTAGACTTAAACACATGTTATCACTATGTTCCTATATTGTCAACAACACACATTTAAGCCTTGTAACTTTTAACAATATGAATAATTTTATGAACTGTTTCTAAAATTGAAATTTCACTGGTATCTATTTTTATAGTATTCATATTCTTATAAAGTGGGAATCGTTCTAAACTGGCATTTATGCATTCCTCTTCCCTCAAATTATTTTTAATATCTAATTCTATCCTTTTTTTCAGGCTTTCCTCACTACATGTTAAAGTTATTTTAATTACTTGAAATTCTAAATCATTAAGCTTGCTTAAAATCATATGAAATATTTCTTCATACTGTATTACCCAGTTAAAAATCACATATTGAAAGGCTGAATTATTTATAAAATTTCTTAAAACATAGGTGATATTATCAAGTACCATTTGTTTATTTTCTTCATTGACAACAAAGGGATTCATCATCCAGCACCAGTCTCCGTCAAGCCATACCGAATTCTCCAGATTTTTATTCAGTTCCCTGGATGCTGCAGTTTTACCCACACCCATTGTTCCATTTATTATAATCAGTTTTTTCATTTTTATCCCCCGTTTTATAGTTGAAGTTATTTAAATTTCATAACCTTCATACATTCCCCAAAATTACTTTGTTAAGGTACTTTTTAGCCGTATCCTCTGCCTTCCACATAAAGTTTATATCAGTTGGAGGATTACTAAGCTTATATTGAGGAAAATATCTTGAAAGATGCAAAGGAATATCATTGTTTATAGAGCTTAAAAATTTAGCAATTTTCTCTACTTCCTCTAAATTATCATTTTCTCCTGTGACTAACAGTGTGGTGATTTCTACATGACAGGACTTTGCAGCTGTTTCAATGGTTTTAAGCACAGGCTGGAGACTTCCTCCGCAAAGCTCATTATAGTATTTAGTACTATAACTTTTTAAATCAATATTCATAGCATCTACATAGGGAAGCAGCTTTCTTAAAGGCTCATCACTGATATAGCCGTTTGATACAAGTACCACAGCTGCACCAGGATCTGTTTCCTTTAAAAGTTTGGCACAGTCATACACATATTCATACCAAATGCTGGGTTCATTATATGTAAATGCTAATCCTATGTTATTATCTGTGTTCATTGCAGTTTGTATTAATTTTTCCTTAGGCACATACTCACTTTTGGCTTTATATTGAGAAATGCTGTAATTCTGGCAAAAGCCGCAGGTAAAGTTACAGCCGAAACTTCCCACTGATAAGATGTAGCTTGATGGTCTAAAATAATAAAGTGGTTTTTTTTCAATAGGATCTAATGCAGCAGATGTAATTTCTCCATAATTTATTGTAAAAAGTTCTCCATCTTCATGTTTCCTCACATTACATTTTCCAAAATGCCCATTTTCAATAACGCAGTTGTGGGGACATAAATAACAGTGAATTTTATCATTAAGTTTTTCATAAAACATAGCCTGGGTTTTCATGATATTAACCTTCTTTATGTCTGATTACTTTAAATTTTTCTGTGGAATACTCATCATAAGACCTTATACCTGCTTTTTTTAAGGCAATTGATATTTGTTCCTCTACAGTATCTACTCCTTCTAAATCCGGAAGTAATAATCCTGTCTTACCCTTACTCTTTACAATTACACCATATTCCTTAGGGTTTAATTCATCCTTAGAACAGGAAACGGGCTCCGTCAAAACATCCACTGAAAATACAATATCCATAAGTTCTTCTTTTTCCACTTCATTAAACCTTGGGTCATTGATGCCAGCTTCTATGGCATT
>JAQSXU010000374.1 GCA_029256485.1 Clostridiaceae bacterium | reverse complement strand
TATTTAAATCTGTAGATGTTGATTCCTGGAGAGCATATGGAATTGCAAACTTCGGGCTGGCAAGATACATATATGGTCTGAACGTTGGACCCGAAACCGGGGAGCTTCTTCATTTGATCATACCCGACAGGGAATACAGGATCGGTAAGGATAAAATCCTGCTGCGCGCTTTGATTAAGGAAGATATAAAAATCATGGAGAAAAACATATACAATGTATTTCTCCATGATGGGAGAGAAGAAAATGTTACGTTTTATAATGGGAAAGAAGTATTGTTATTTGACGAACAATATTATAAGGATATCGTTGGGCTGGCTGTGAAAGAGATAGGAAATAAAAAATATCAGAAAGTCATCCTGTCCAGAAAGATTCCGCCCGAAACCATTGCAGAAGTGGATGCTTCAGGTACTGTTTATACCTTTCCTCTTGCAGGCACCAGGGCTTTGACCGGAGATTCTGAAAAAAATAAAAAATTAAAGGAAGAATTACTGCACGACCCCAAAGAAATAGCCGAACATAGGCAATATTATATGGTGCTAACCTTGAAGGAGCAATATTGAATAGGGCAAAACTTAGTGGGGCTGATTTAAGAAGATGTTACTTAAGAGATGCAAATCTTAGAAGTTCGGACTTATGGCGGGCTGACTTGATGGAAGCAGACTTAAGCTATTCAAATCTTGATGGAGCAGATATTAGCAGGGCTAGATTAATCCAGACAAATCTAAAAAATTCAGATCTCTCTAATTGTCGTATTTATGGAACTTCAGTATGGAATTCGGATATAAATGAATTTACTATACAGGATAACCTTATTCTTACTAAAAAAAGTGAACAAACAATTACTATAGATAACTTAAAGTTTGGTCAGTTTATTTATATGATGATTAACAATAAAGAAATTTCTGATATGATTGATACAGTTGGCAAGAAAATTGTTTTGATTTTAGGTCGATTCTCAGATAACGGCAAAAAAATACTATATATTATAAGAGATGAATTAAAGAAAAGAAATTATATACCGGTGTTATTTGACTTCGATAAACCAAAAAGCAAGACATTTATTGAAACTGTATCTACAATTGCTCATTTGTCCAGATTTGTTATTGCTGATTTTACAGATGCAAGAATCGTTATACAAGAAGTGCCACACATTATTAACAATGTTTCAGTACCTATTAAGCCTGTATTTTTAAAGGATACCGGAAATATACCAATTATGATTTATGATATTTCTATAAATCACAATTCATTACTTGATATTTTTTATTACTCAGATATAGAAAATTTAATTGATAATTTTGATAATGAAATATTAATTCCCTTGATTTCATGTATACAACCACGGAGTCAAATTAAAATGAAAAGGCTTCAGTTCTTTGTTTTTTGATCGAGAAAGGTCTTACGTCAGATAAATAATAAAATTATAACAGTGCTGCCATTTTTGAAATCTTTTAATAAATCGTAGCTACTTTTTTATGATTACTAATCTCAGACAGGTGGTGAAGAAATGTTTAAAGAAACAAGATGGGCCAAAGAGATTATTGCCCTGCAGCAAAAAGATGGCAGGTGGGGGTATTTTCACACTTTATCCGAACCCGATAAAAATCCGATTACTACAGAACAAGCGCTACGGAGACTTGAAATTCTGGGATATACCTTGGAGGATGAATGTATAGAAAAGACTGTTCGGTATATGCATGAATGTCTCACAGGAAAAAAGGATATACCTGATAGAGTTGAAAAAGTACATGATTGGAGCATTTTTACAAAACTGATGCTTTCCACCTGGATCAGAAGATTTACTAAATACGATGACGAGGCCAATAAAATATCCAATGCATGGTCGTCAATCATATCAGCAGCATTTAAAAGTGGTGCATACTCACAAAATGATTTCCTGACAGAATATAAAAATGTATTTTCAAAAGAAGCTAAAGGGGGTAGATTAATAGATTTTATTTCCTTTTACCCCATATCATTAATAGCAGATGTACTTGAGACCAAAGTAGAAAATTTGGTATTTGATTATGTTATGGAATATCCAAACGGTATATACTATCTGGGCTACAACAGAGCGGCCTGCAGTCTCCCTGACAAATTCAGTTCAAAGGAGGCCAGCCGGTATCTTGGCACAATAGAATTGCTGTCAAGGTTTAAAAATAACCGACATAAATTAAAATTTGTAACAGACTGGCTTAACCAAAATAAAAATTCTGATGGAATGTGGGACATGACCAGCAGTGTGAAAGACCATGTATACTTTCCTTTATCCGACTCCTGGAGGGATAAGAACACCAGGATATCCGACTGTACTTATAGAATTAAAAAACTTATAGAAACATTAAATATTGCATTATAAAGGATGTGACAAATATGAAAAGGGTATTTATAGGTTTAATTACTTTATTAATAATAATTTCCAGTACAATCGGGTTGAATTATGCTCAAACCACAACTCCGGATGAAGAGGAAATATACATTATGTATACCGAAAATGGTATGAATGGTTTGATAAATACTGAAGGAGATATTTTATTGAAGCCCGTTTATCAGGATTTCGGAGTTGATCAAATTAATGGGATGCTTGCAATCAAAAGAGGTAATAAGTGGGGATTTATTGACAAAAGCTTTAATGAGGTAATCAAGCCCCAATTTGATGAGGTTAATTATTTTTACTGTGGATGGTGTCCTGTCCGAGTGGGGAGTTTATGGGGATTAATTGATACAAAAGGACAGTGGATTATTAAACCTTTATATGATTTTATTGAAATATCGGTAGAAACCAAACTTGCTATTATATGTCAAAAAGGAAAGTATGGTCTTATTGATGGCAATGGCAAGGTTAAGATTAATGCCAGCTATGAAAAACTGTCTTTCTTAAAAGATGGAATGATGGCCTTTGTTAAAAACGGAAAAACCGGTATGATAAACGAAAAGGGAGTGGAGTTAATTCCTGCTGAATATAAAGGGATTTATACAAGTTCCTATTTCCCTGATAAATCAAAATACTCCTTTTCTGTCCAAATTGAGCAGGAGGTACCTAATGGAGGTGGCTTTTACATAAGGAATAAGACTGGTATTATTGAAAAATCCGGCCGGATTAATATTTTGGACAAGAATGAAAGCTACTATTTTTTTAGTGAGGATTTAGGCAAGGCAACAGACGAATTTTTTAATACTGTAGGACTGGTGGATAAAAATCTTAATACATTAGTTAAGCCGCTATATTCGCAAATTGAGCCCTATCTGAAGGATGAATTTATAGCTGTAAAATATGGCAGATATCATGGAACCATCAACAAAAACGGAAAAGAGATCATCAAACCCTTGTATACCTCGATGAAAAAGGTTGGTGAAAACCTTCTTGTGTGTTTCGGAAATCTCAAAGGCGGCAAATGGGGAATGATTGATAAGAATGGTAAAACCGTTGTTCCTATAAAATATAGTAATGCTAATACAAATGGAGAGTTTGTATGCTTTGAGGAAAATGGTTTATGGGGGGTGTTTGATGCCAAGGGAAATATAACCATAAAACCAAAATTTTTAACTGAGCCGAAGTTAACTGAAAATAATATTCTTTTTGTATTAAAGTATGGAGCTGGTTATCTTTTTAATGCGGGCTATTTTAAAATAAATGGTGAATCATTGACAAAATCCATATCTGATTCAATATATCCCTTTGAAAACGGAGAAGTTTTTTCCGCCGGTATGGCCCCTGTAAAGATGAATGGTAAGTGGGGATTTATTAATTCGAATGGAGAATTGGCAATACCCTGCAAATTTGATTATATAAACGGAGGCTTTTACAAGGGTGTCTCCTGGGTAACCGCTCCGGGGAAGGATGGTACATTAAAAATGGGACTTATTAATAAAAAAGGTGAATACATTTTCGAACCGCAATTTGATGGTCCGCATTATAATAAGATCATAACAGCATATAATTCAAAAAACGGGTAGCATACATATTCTTAGTTTTAAAGCAATGTTTGATTTGGATTATGGTATAGACGATA
>JAQSXU010000373.1 GCA_029256485.1 Clostridiaceae bacterium | reverse complement strand
TAATAATTTCATTACAAAACTTGTGTATGAGGATGATTATGGATATTTAAAAAAAGGTGATTTTAATTTAATTGTTTCTTCAGGTTATGGAACCTGGGGACCACCTATAAGAATTGGAACAAAGGGTGAAATAGTAAATATTAAGGTTAATTTTAATAGATGAAAAAACATCAGTAAGGTTTTATATAATACTTTGCTGATATTTCTGTATATAGATAAAATAAGCATTTTTAAATATTTTATATAAATTAATAAAAATATGTAATTATGAAATATAGAAGTAAAATTAATATTGACAAAACATACCGAACGGTTTATTATTAAAGCATGTTAATAATAAACCGTTAAATTTTTATGGGAGGAATAATTTTTGACTAAAGGTACTAAGGGTGAAAATGCAAAAAAATATTTGATAGAAATATCTTCTAAATTATTTTTACAAAAAGGATATTCTAATACAGGTATAAATGATATATTAACTGAAGCTGGAGTATCAAAGGGATCTTTTTATTTTCATTTTTCTAGTAAGAAAGATCTTGCTGTTGAGGTAGCAAAATACTATCAAAAAATTATACTGCAGGATTGGTTTAAACCATTATCAAATAATAGTTGGAATGTATTCATTAATAAATTAGTTGAGGACATAAAAAAATATATATCAATAGGAAAATTTTGGGGATGCCCAATGGTAGTGTTAGGATTAGAAATAGCATTTATAGAAGAAGAGTTAGCTGCTATATATGCAGAGGAACTAAATGAACTAATTGATATTTTTAAAAATTCTTTGAGAGTTTCTGGAGTACCAGAAGATAAATTAGATAGTATTGCGCGAAAAGCTTTTGCTATATATGAAGGACATATAGTTTATTATAGAATAACTAAAGATGAATATTCATTTGATTTTATGTTAAAAGATTTATTAGAAATAGAATTGTATAATAATTTATAAATGGATAAATATATTTTTATACAATTATATGTTAAATTTTTAACTAATAAGTTTATTGCAATATAAATTTTTATAAATTATAAACCAACCAGTCTATTATTTATGCAAAGCACATAAGTGAATTTGGATTAATCAAAATTCTCTTAAAATTGAAAGCTTTTTTTCAAAAGCAAAATCTATTATAGTGATGGTATACTATTAAAAATTGTTTATTAATACTCATTAAATATATAAAGCATCGTAAAGAAAGACTAGTTAGTTATTTACTTTAAAATGTCTAAAATGAAAAATTAGGAGGAGATTTAAATGAAAGAAGTTGTAATAGTCAGTGCAGTTAGAACAGCCATAGGAGCCTTTGGTAAAAGTCTTAAGGATGTACCAGCAGTGGATTTAGGAGCAGCAGTAATAAAAGAAGCGGTTAAAAGGGCAAGAATAAAGCCAGAGGAAATCAATGAAGTGATTTTAGGAAATGTTCTTCAGGCGGGTTTAGGTCAGAATCCAGCAAGACAAGCAGCAGTAAAAGCAGGGTTACCTGTAGAAGTTCCAGCCTTTACCCTTAATAAAGTATGTGGATCAGGACTCAGAACAGTTAGTTTAGCAGCTCAAATAATTAAGTCAGGAGATGCTGATATTATTGTTGCAGGTGGCATGGAAAATATGTCAAGAGCACCTTATTTAGCTGATAGCGCTAGGTTTGGTAGTAAAATGGGTAATAGAGAATTAGTTGATGAAATGATCAAAGATGGACTATGGGATGCATTTAATGATTATCATATGGGAATAACTGCTGAAAACATAGCTGAAAAATGGAAAATAACAAGAGAAGAACAAGATAAATTTGCACTTGAATCACAGAATAAAGCTGAAAAGGCTATAAAAAATGGAGAATTTAAAAAAGAAATAGTTCCCATAGTAGTAAAAATGAGGAAAGATAAATTTATATTTGATACAGATGAACAACCAAGATTTGGCAGTAACATAGAATCACTATCAAAATTGAAATCATGTTTTAAAAAAGATGGTACAGTTACTGCTGGAAATGCATCTGGACTAAATGATGGAGCAGCTGCATTAGTTATAATGAGTGCTGATAAAGCAAGAGAATTGGGGATAAAGCCATTAGCTAAGATTGTTTCCTATGCGTCAGCAGGAGTGGATCCAGATATAATGGGTTATGGAGCTTTCCATGCAACAAAAGCGGCACTAGAAAAAGGTAATTTAAAAGTTGAAGATTTAGATTTAATAGAGGCAAATGAAGCTTTTGCTTCTCAGAGTATAGCGGTAACTAAAGATTTGAAAGTTGATATAAATAAAGTAAATGTAAATGGAGGAGCTACAGCTCTTGGACATCCTATAGGGGCTTCTGGAGCAAGAATTTTAGTCACATTATTGCATGCTATGGAAAAAAGGGGTGTAAAAAAAGGATTGGCTACACTATGCATAGGAGGAGGCCAGGGAACTGCACTGATAGTTGAAAGAGAATAATAATCTTTAAAAATGAAACGATTCAATATTAGTGCATTGCAAATGCTGCTCTAGAAAGTTAATAAAAATAAGAGTCACTTAAAAGTGCCTCTTATTTTTATTGTTTATAGGTTATTTACAATTCCATAAATGTTTTGTCACATTAATATTTCCTTTATTATTGAAAGTTATGCCTTCATTTTCAAGTAGAGTCCGTTGTATCTTCTTGTCTCCAAAAATATAGTCTGGTGCCAAAATTCCGGTTTTATTAACAACTC
>JAQSXU010000372.1 GCA_029256485.1 Clostridiaceae bacterium | reverse complement strand
CTTGCAAGAGGCAAAAGATATGAAGAACTAAAAGAAAAAGGCTTAGTAATTAGACATTGGCTACAAAGAAAAACAACAGTAGATAAAATTAATATAGTAAAGGAATTGCTACCAGATGATCAATATGATGTGACTTTTATAGTCATGCAGAACTTGCAAGTTAAAGAAGTATTTCCAGCAATAAGTGCCAATGTAAGATGTCCTCTATTTATGTTTGTTGGTAATGAAGATAAAGCAAAAGAAGTAAGTGAGGAAATTGAAAAAACATCGACAAGTAATCCCAGGATACTTTTTGGCTTTTTCAGTATCGGCGGAAGACGTGAAGGGAGTAGAGTGATTAGCGTACATACAAAACATCCGGATTTTGATATTGGGGATTTAGATGGGAAGAATGATTATACACCTATTATAGAAAAAATATTTATGGAAACAAGGTTTAAAGTGCATTATCACAAAAATATGGATGATTTTTTTAAGACACATATAGCATTTATTATGCCGCTTGCATATTTAGCATACATGTCAAATTGTGATTTAAAAAAAATAGCATGGAATAAAAAGGCTTTAAATGCTGTTATTGATGCAATATTAGAAGGCTGTGATGTATTAGTTAAGTTAGGATATGAAATTGATCCTGAAAATACTTTGAAACTACTAAAAAATCACAGAAAAATAATTTATTATGGATTAAAGATATGTGCACTAACACCTGTTGGCAGGCTTGCAATAAGTGATCATTGTAAATCAGCATATTATGAAATGGAATATTTAGATAAAGCACTTTTAGGATTGATTAAAAAATCAAATATGTCAACACCAAATATAAGTAGACTCAGAGAAAATCTTATTAAATATGAACATTAAAAGAATATTCACAACCAATTACATTTAACTTGTTTTAGTTTTGGAGCTAAATATGTTGTTTTGGGTTAGTTGTAAAATTATCATTGTAGTATAATTTAATTGGGTTAGTGAAAACTAACTTTTGGCAATCTTTTTACTACGAAAATATATAGCTAGACTAGAGGTGAATTAGTTTGAAAAAAATCCATATTGAAGGAAATAGTGATATTTGTTTAGTTGAAGTTTTTCCAGGAATAGTTCTTCGGAATGAAAATTTTGAGAATAGAGATTTAGCATCAGTTGTTAATAATGAAATTATAAAATATATTGAAGAGGAAATGATAGAGATTAGTTATTGCCACGAGGGTAAGATAGAATGTGTTTTTGAAGGTGGTGGATGTGTATATATGGGTAGCGGTGATTTATATGCAGGATTAGTAGATAAATACCCTCCAGTTGTTAATACATTACTTGTTGAAAAATATAAGGGCATATCAGTATATTTGTATATTAATAAATTGTCGTATTCTATGCCTGAAATTTTAAATTATGCTCTAGATGATATAAATGAATTTAAAGATAAATTATTTCCTTCAAAAAAGTATTTTTGGAAAGTTGGAAATTGCATTAACTGGGTTGGAGGTAAGATCGAAAGAATTTTCTTGGATTTAAATAATTTACCTGACCTAGAAGAAAAGGCAAAAGATAATTATATAAAAATTAAGGTTGCAGAACTTCTTTTGCTCTTAAGTGAGACTTGCGCCAATGAAAATAAAGCTAAAAACAAATATTACTTAAAATCTCAAACAGAAATTGTGAAAAATATTCATGAGGAAATTATTAAGGATTTATCTAAGAATTTTACTTTAAAAGAATTATCAGATAGATATGGCATGAGTCAAATTGGACTAAAGAACTGCTTTAAAGCTATGTATGGTAAAAGCATTGCAAAATATATAAAGGATTACCGAATGGAGTATGCTGCATCGCTGCTTAGGAAGACGGATGAAACTGTTATGAATATAGCAGCAAGTGTTGGATATGAAAATCAAAGTAAATTTGCAGCGGCTTTTAAGGAGCTTTTTGGAGTGAATCCAACTGAATATAGGAAAGGAGATATGACAGTTTATAAAACCTAAATATATTAAATCAAATTAATTAAAGGTTTTATAAACCTGATAAAAACATGCGTTGGTTAGTTTGAACTAACATGCTTGTGAAGAGGTTAAATAAGTCGATTTTAAATGAAAGGAGAGGTTTTGAAATGAAGAAAGAATCTAGTATGTCAAAGTTATTTGGATATGCCGGAAAACTTAAATATTTAACAATAGCTTCGTGGATACTGTCTGGGGCAAGTGCACTTTTTGCATTAATACCATTCGTGTATATATGGAAAATTATTAAAGATGTATTGGAGGTTTCGTCTAATTACAGTGCGGCAGAAAATCTATCACATTATGGTTGGATGGCAGTAATTTTTTCGGCTTGTTCGATGGTTATTTATATAGGAGCTTTAATGTGCTCTCATATAGCGGCTTTTCGTGTTCAGGCAAATATGCGATCAAGGGCTATGCATCATATTCTTACCTTACCTTTAGGATTTATGGATGATGTTGGAAGTGGGAAGATTAGAAAAATTGTAAATGAGTCTAGTGCAGCAACTGAGACTTACTTAGCTCACCAATTGCCAGATAGAGCAGGTGCTTTAGCAACTCCAATTGGTCTGCTTGCTATGCTTTTGGTGTTTGATTGGCGTCTTGGACTGCTAAGTTTAATACCTGTTGTGATTGCTTTTATTATTATGTCAGCAATGACTGGAAGCAAGATGAAGAAAAAAATGAAAGAATATCAAAACTCTTTAG
>JAQSXU010000371.1 GCA_029256485.1 Clostridiaceae bacterium | reverse complement strand
TAAGAGCATGTAATATATGAAATTGCTCCTTATTATATTTTTTTAATAAATCAACTGCTTCTTTTCTTGTAATAGTATTGTTCATTAAACTTCCTCCATCCTTTAAACTATATATAAATTTTAATTAACTCAAAGCAAATTCAACAGCAGCTATAGAATGTAATTTTGTTGTATCAAAAATCGTAACTTCTATATCTTCCTGCTTTATTAATAATGGAATTTCGGTACATCCAAGGATGATACCTTCTGCTCCATTTAAGACTAAATTATTTATTATTTTTATATATTTAGCCTTTGATTCTTCATTTATAATTCCTTTACATAGCTCATCATATATAACTTTATGAATTATTTCTCTTTCTTCTCTATTCGGAATAATTACGTCAATGTTAAAATTATCCTTCAATACTTTTTTATAAAAATCTTGTTCCATGGTAAAACAAGTCCCTAATAGTCCAACCTTTTTCATCTTTCTATTAAGTATCTCTTTACCAGCAACATCTGCAATATGTATAACTTTGATTTGCGCTCGTTCTTCAATATTTCTTGCCATTTTATGCATAGTATTAGTACATATTATAATAAAATCAGCTCCAGCATTCTTAAGCTTTTTTGCTATGTCAACCATTATATCAGTTAACTCCCCCCATTTATTTTCATGTTGCATTCTTTCTACTTTTTCAAAGTCTACTGAATAAATTATACATTTAGCCGAATGAAGATCTCCAATGCTTAATTTTACTGTTTCATTTATTATTCTATAATATTCTAATGTCGATTCCCAGCTCATTCCGCCTATTAATCCTATTATTTTCATATTTTCATCTCCCAAAATAAACATTGTATGTTTTTTTCAAATTATAACATTGCATATATTTGCATACAATATTATAATTGTATGCAAAACAATTTAATTTTAATTTGGAAGGAGTGTATATATGCCTGTTAATTCCTTTGATAATTACCCTATGACATGGAAACCAAATATCTCTAACAAAAATGGTCCTTTATATAAAGTGTTAGCAAATTTATTAGAACAAGATATAAAAAATGGAGTTTTAAAACCAGGAGATAAACTTCCTCCTCAAAGAGAACTTGCTGATTTTCTAGATGTCAACTTAAGCACCATTTCTAGGACTTTTAAATTATGCTTACAAAAAGGATTAATAAGTGGAGAAGTAGGGAGAGGAACTTATATTTCATCTGATGTCAATGTTAATAGCACGCTTTTAAATCCAATAGATACTAAAAATTTAATTGAAATGGGAGCAACTTATCCTCCATATACACAAAATAAATATGTAATTAAATTTATTGAAAATATGTTACATCGACCGGGCGCTGATAAATTTTTAGAATACGCTTCACCTTGTGGTACTCCTACTCAAAAAAACTCTGGAATAAAATGGTTAAAAAAATTAAACCTTAATGTCTCAGAAGAAAATATACTACTTTCTTCAGGTGGACAGAATGCTTTGTGTGCTATTCTTTCTTCCCTTTTTCAATCTGGAGATCGCATTGGTACTGATCCATTAATTTATTCAGGTTTGAAAACTTTAGCTAAAATGTTAGGAATCCAATTAGTTCCAATTACACAAAAAATGAACGAGATGTCTCCAGTAGCTTTAAAAAACTATTGCAAAAATACTGAATTAAAAGGAATATATCTTATTCCAGATTATCAAAATCCAACAACACACACAATGTCTCTTAAGACCAGGGAAGAAATTGCTGAAATTGCTAAGGAGTATAATTTAATCATAATTGAAGATGGTATAAATGGTCTGTTAAGTGAGAATCATATTATTCCAATTGCTGCATTACTTCCAAATCAAACAATTTATATTTCAAGTATCTCAAAGACTTTATGTGCAGGACTCAGAATTTCTTTTATAGCTTCACCTCTAATTTATAAGAAAACTCTAGAATCAGCCCTTTATAATATTAACATGATGGTTTCACCTTTTAATGCTGAAATTGTTCATAAGCTTATAAATTCTTCTTTAGGTGATAAAATAATAAGAAAGCACCGAGAAATGGTAATTAAAAGAAGTAATCTCACAGACAATATTCTTAATGATTTTAATATCTTTGGTGATAAATATTGTTATTTTAGATGGCTTATATTACCTGAAGGCTGGAATGGTAAAAATTTTGAAATCTGCGCTAAAAATGCTGGTGTACAAGTTTACTGTGCTGAACGTTTTGCTATTGGAAATGCCGAGGTCCCTTCTGCAATTCGTATTTCAATAACTGCTCCAAAAGATTTAAAGGAACTTAAAAAAGGTTTGAAAATAATAAAAACCATGTTACAACATGATTATAAAAGCCCCTGAAAACAATTCAGGAGTTTTTACTAGTCTAAATTAGTACCATTTGATTCAATCACCCTTTTTATGCAAATAGAAAGAATCATCTCTACTTCTAGCCATGGTACCTGTTCAATTCTGATTTTAAAATACTTTTCTCAATGTTAGTTTTAATGGTATATTATAATGGAACTTTGACATATTTAAATAAGCATTACAAGCAAATATGCTATGAGATGTTCTTATATGGAGAAGAGTGACCTATTGTGGCATAGCTGCTCTTTTTATAGGTGTATGCCTTAATTAAAAAACTAAGAGGTAATTTACATGAAAACAATAGTCCCCCATTACTATAAAGATTTTAAATGCATAGCTTCAAAATGTACCGATACTTGTT
>JAQSXU010000100.1 GCA_029256485.1 Clostridiaceae bacterium | reverse complement strand
TTTTGAAATTAGATTGAGCTAGCGGAGGGAGGGATAAAATATGTCAGAAATAAGAGTTGGAGAAAACGAAACATTGGAAAGTGCATTAAGAAGATTTAAAAGAAAATGCGCTAGAGCTGGTGTTCTTTCAGAAGTTAGAAAGAGAGAACATTATGATAAACCAAGTGTTAAAAGAAAGAAAAAATCTGAAGCTGCAAGAAAGAGAAAGTTTAAATAAGGTTTCTTTGAAAGAGGGTACTAATGAATGTCTCTTAAAGAAAGACTACAAGAAGACTGGAAGCAGGCTCTTAAAGCTAAGGATAAGTTTAAAACTAGTGCAATTAGTATGGCAAAAGCAGCTGTACTGTTAGTTGAAAAAACTAATGGAACTAAGCTTGATGATGAAGAAGTCATAGAGGTACTTGCTAAGGAAGTCAAATCAAGACGAGAAGCCTTAATAGATTTCCAAAAAGGTAATAGGCAGGATTTAGTTGATGATACAAATGCAGAAATTGAAATTTTGTTACAATACCTTCCTCAGCAGTTAAGTGAAAGTGAAATTTCCGAAATTGTTCGTCAGGCAATTGATGAAGTGGGTGCAAATAGCATGAGTTATGGCTGTTTTATCCCAGAGAACTAAGGGTAGAGCAGACGGAAAGCTTGTTAGTCAAATTGTAAAACAACATTTAAATAAATAGTAAAAGGTTGAGTTTAACTCAACCTTTTTTATTTTTGTTATTAATTTCATTTCAAAAACATAAATTAGTATGAAAGAATATTTTTGAGGTGAAAAATTGGAGAAAAAAATAAATAAGACTAAAAGTGACTTAGCTGGAAAGCTTGATTTACCAAGAGATATTGTTTTGAATTTACCTAAAATAACAATAACAGGGGATAATGAAATAATTATTGAAAATCATAAGGGTGTGGTGGCCTTCAATGATGATATGATTAAAGTGAATACAAATGCGGGGATTATGTGCATTTATGGTAAAAAGTTTGAGATTTTATTTATGTCAGGAAGCACAGTTAATATAAGCGGAAAATTTAGATCTGTAGAGTATGAGAATGATGACAAGTATTGATCTTTCTAAATTTAAAAGTGGAATTATTACCATAGAAGCACAATCCCTGAATACGGAAAAGTTTATAAACTTGTTATGGAAAAATAATATTGAGATTATGAATATAAAGAGAATAAATATTACAACCTCAATAATGGACATAAGACTTAAGGATTATTATAAAATAAACGGCATAAGCAAAAAAACAAAAACTAAAATTAAGATACTTAATCGAAGAGGAACAGCATTTTTAATTATTAAAGCAAAAAAAAGGATGGCACTTTTCATAGGAGTATTTATTTTTGCAGGTATAATTTATTATTTGTCTACATTTATATGGAGCGTTGATATAGCAGGCGAAAGAGCGCTTACTCCGTTTGAAATAAGACAACAGCTTTTAACTATTGGTATAAGACCAGGTATATCTAAAAAAAGTATTAATGTAAACAATATAGAGAAAAAGCTTTATGAATTAAATCCTAATATTATGTGGGCAAAGGTAAGAATAGCAGGTCCCAAACTGGAGGTCACTGCAACAGAAAGACAATCACCACCAAATATAATTACTGACACCACCATTTGTGATTTGGCAGCTAAGAAAGATGGACAAATTATTAGAGTTTATACAAAAGCCGGAACGGCTGTTGTAAAAAAGGATGATATAGTGAAAAAAGGACAGATTCTGGTTAAGGGAATACAGGGAGATGAAAATAATCCCTACGAAGTTCATGCCGATGGTAGTGTTATTGCCAAGACTTTTTATGAACAGAAAAAAACCGTAGAGATTAAAGGAAAAAAAATAGAGAGAACAGGTAAATCAATTAGTAATTGCTATATAAATATAAAAAATAACCGCTTATATTTAAAAAAGAGTGTAAATAAATTTAATAAGTATGATACAATTATAGATAAAAAAGGCTTAATTTATTTCGAAAATATTTATGAAACAAAGGAAGTTCCTTTTGAGTTAAACAAACAGGATACAATTAATAATGCAGAAAAAGAATTAGAAGATAAAATTACATTATCTTTAGATAAATCTACAAAAGTTGTTAATAAAATAGTAAATTCAAGTGAGGAAGATAATAAGTTGGTAATACGATTGATATTAATTGGAGAAGAGAATATAGCCGTTCCGCAGAAAGTTAATGAGAATTAAAATAACATGGGTTAAAAAGTAGGGGGTTATTACAAATGAAATCAACTTATATAAAGAAATTTTTCAAAAATGATACATTAAACAGGGCAGGGATATTTATAGTTACTTTTGTATTCATTTTTTCTGTGCTAATAACCTCATTAATAACGAAAAAGTATAATTTAAAAGAAGGAGATATAGCTAAAGTAGATATTAAGGCTCCCAGGGAAGTAAAAGATGAAATTACTACAGAAGCCAGGATACAGCAAGCTACAAATGAAGTTAAACAGCAATATTACAAAAAACCCGAAGTTAAAACCCAAACTATAAGTGAAATTACCTCTTTCTTTAATAAATTGGCATTTGTAAAGGATTCTGCTGTGGACGACAAGACAAAGCTTGAAAGAATAAAGAGTTCAACGGACTTAAATATGGCAGATGAAAATTTTACTGCACTACTAAATTTATCTAAGGACGAACAAAAATCGCTGCAGGATTTTTTAATAAAAACTATGTCAGACTTATATGATAATATGCAGATAAACACCAATAGCCAAAAGGATAATTCAGATGATATAAAAAAGGCTCAGGAGAATATATCACTTAAAGTGAATAGTTCTAATTTATCTAAAAGTTCAAGGGAATTAGCATTAACTATTGGATATTTAGAGGTTAAGCCAAATTTTTTCTTTGATAAGGAAGCTACTGACGAATTAAAGAAAGAAGCAATGAAAAAGGTTCCCCCAGTAATGATCAAAAAGGATCAAATAATAGTAAAAGAAGGAGAACCCGTCGGAGCGTATCAGATAGAAATTCTAAAAAGTTTAGGTTTGATAAACAATAATACCTACTTTCAATGGTACGTCTATACTAGTTTAGCTTTATTAATAATGCTTATCTTAGGTATTGAATGGATATATCTGCATCGTTATTATAAAAATATATACTATGATTTAAGTAAGATAACTTTAATTAATATACTAACCTGCATAAGCTTACTTCTTGCAAGGGGATTAAGCGTTATGTCGCCATTTTTGATTCCTTTAGCTTGTGTTCCTATGATAATGACACTTTTAATAAACTACAAAGTGTCCCTTAGCATAAATACATTAAATTGTATTTTGATTAGCGGAGCTGTTGGATTCAATTCAGAACTGATTATTTTAGCCATACTAAATGCAGTTATAGGTGCTACAATATTGAAAAAGATGCAGCAAAGGAATGATATATTATATTCATCAATATATATTTCCATAATTAATTTTTTTCTAACATTTTCAGTAGGATTTATGTTAAGTAACAATATTAAGGATATTGCTATTAAAAGTGGATTTTCATTGGCATCAGGTATTATTTCTGGTGTATTGACTATTGGTCTTCTTCCTTTTTTTGAAAGCAGCTTTGGTATTATTACAACTATAAAATTATTGGAACTTTCTAATCCAAATCAGCCTCTGCTAAAAAAATTGCTTCTTGAAGCTCCTGGAACCTACCATCATAGTATTTTAGTGGGAAATTTAGCTGAAGTGGCTGCTGAAGAAGTTGGGGGTAATCCAATTTTAGCAAGGGTTGCATCTCAGTATCATGATATTGGTAAAATTAAAAGACCATATTTTTTTAAAGAAAATCAATTGGGAAATGATAATCCTCATAATAAAA
The DNA here is from genome assembly GCA_029256485.1 of Clostridiaceae bacterium. The sequence goes on along the minus strand of JAQSXU010000100.1, from coordinate 9,320 downwards.
TAACACCTAATTTAAGCACTTTGATAATAACTTCCCATGTAAAAGATGGTGTTGAAATGGCAAAACAATATAGGCTGCCTAAAGTTATAATAGATGTTATTGAACAACATCATGGCACCACGTTGGTAAAGTATTTTTATTTAACATTGAAAAATTCTTGTGAAAATCCAGATGAAATAAATGAGGAAGATTTTAAATATCCAGGCCCAATACCTACTTCAAGAGAAGCAGCAATAATAATGCTGGCTGATAGTGTTGAAGCTGCAGTTAGATCAATAAATGAACCAAATCAAGATAAAATACAAAATATGGTTAATAATATTGTTAAAAGCAGATTGGATGATGGACAATTAGATAATAGCGACTTAACCTTAATGGACATAAATAAAATTAAGAAGGCTTTTTTAAAGGTATTTAGTGGAATTTATCATCAAAGAATAGAGTATCCTGAAGATAAATGGGCTAAACAGAAATAGGAGTGAGGTACTATGGTTTTACTTGATAATAGACAAAATAAAATAGAAATTACTGAGGAACTTGAAGCTAATATTAAAGAAATGATTGATTTTACTCTGAATGAGGAAGAATTAAAAATAGATTATGAAATAAGCGTTATATTTGTAGACAATAATCAGATAAAAAAACTTAATAAACAGTTTAGAAGCATTGATAGAGTTACAGACGTATTATCTTTTCCAATGCTTGAGTATGAAAAAGGAAAAGTATATAAGCAGATATACATAGATCATGTATTTAATGATTATGATCTTGATGATGGGAAACTTGTGGTAGGCGACATTGCACTATCTTTGGAGAAAGCTATGGAGCAAAGTAAAGAATTTGGGCACAGCTTCCAGAGAGAAGTATGCTATTTACTAATTCATTCAGTTCTTCACCTATTAGGATATGATCATATTGATGAAGAAGATAAAACAATAATGAGAAAAAATGAAGAATATATTTTAAACAAGTTTAATATTAACAGATAAAGATTAACTTTATCTATAACTCTTAGGGGCAGATAAAAATGAAAGTTAAAAAATTGTTAGATAGTTTCAATTATGCAATTGAGGGTATAGTTTATTCAGTTAGAACGCAAAGAAATATGAGAATACACATGATAGCAGCAATACTAGTGTTGACTGCTTGTTTCTTTTATGATTTGAATAAAATGGAACTTTTAATTATAACTATAACTATAACTATGGTAATAGCTGCTGAACTGATTAATACTGCTATTGAACTTGCCATAGATGCAACTACAAATTACTATCATCCTCTAGCAAAACTTGCAAAAAATGCAGCTGCAGGAGCTGTACTTATCACTGCTATTAATGCAATATTGGTTGGTTATATTATATTTTGGGATAAATTAAAGTATATAAACTTTATTGTGATGAAAAAAATTGAGGGATCAAATCCATATATGATTTTTATCATACTTGCAGTGGTATCCATAATTACTTTAATCATAAAGGCAATTTTTGGAGAAGGCACTCCATTAAAGGGAGGAATGCCAAGCGGACACAGTGCTATAGCATTTTCCATTGCCACATCCATTGCTCTTATAACCGAAGAACCGCTTACAATAATTCTAAGTTACTTTCTTGCTTTTATTGTAGCCCAGAGCAGAGTAGATTCTGAGGTCCACTCTGTACTAGAGGTTTTTGTTGGCGGTATCTTTGGCACCCTATTGACAATACTTTTATTTAGGATATTTAGCTGACTTTAAGCAGGAAACATTGTTTTGAAGTGCTATATGTTGAAATAACTGTTAATAGTGATATAATTTATATACAACTTCACTTTTGTATATAAATTATAATTGGAGGGAACATATTCTATGAATTATAAAGAACTAATACTAAAGGCCATGGAAGCAAGAAAATATGCCTATGTACCTTATTCTAAATTTAAGGTAGGCGCTGCAGTTTTAACAGAAGAAAACCTAATATATACAGGATGTAATATAGAGAATGCTTCATTTGGAGCAACAAATTGTGCTGAAAGGACAGCTATTTTTAAGGCCGTTTCTGATGGACATAAAGTCATTAAAGCTATAGCAATAGTAGGAAGTGAATCTGAAAAGACTTATCCCTGCGGCATTTGCAGACAGGTTATAAGTGAATTTGCAGAGGATGGAGTGGAGATAATATTAGCAACTAATGAAAATGATTATGTTATCAAAAAAATGGAAGAAATTTTACCTGGTACTTTTACAAAAAAAAATTTGATTAAATAATGGGTAACTATAAGGAGAAAATTTATGTTTAAATCTGGTTTTGTAACTATTATAGGAAGACCAAACGTTGGAAAATCCACTTTAATAAACAGTATAATGGGAGAGAAACTTTCAATTGTTTCCAGTAAACCTCAAACTACAAGAAACAACATTCAAACAATCTTATCTGGAAAGGATTATCAAATTGTATTTGTGGATACTCCCGGTATTCATAAGCCAAGGCATAAGCTAGGCGAATATATGGTTAAAATTGCTCAAGATTCAATTAAAGAAGTAGATCTTGTGCTTTTTTTAACTACTCCTGATGAGGAACTTGGAAAAGGAGATCAGCTTATACTGGATCAACTTAGAGATTCAGGAGTTCCAGTATTTTTAGTGTTAAATAAGATAGATGAAAATACTGCAGAAAAAGTAGCAAAATCGCTGCAAAATTTCGGAGGACAATTTGAATTTAAGGAGATTATACCTATTTCTGCATTAAAAGGTAAAAATGTAGACACTTTGATTGAATTAATGGTAAAATATTTAAAAGAAGGTCCAAAATACTATCCTGACGATATGATAACTGATGTTCAGGAAAGATTCATAGTATCAGAGATTATTAGAGAAAAGGCATTAAGGCTGTTAAGTGAAGAAGTACCACACGGAATAGCAGTTGATATTTTAAGCTTTAAAAAGGATGAAGATGGAAAGTATAATATTAATGCGGATTTATTGTGCGAAAAAGATTCTCATAAGGCAATTATTATTGGTAAGAATGGAAGTATGCTAAAGAAAATATCAACTTATGCAAGACAGGACATGGAAAAGATGTTTAATAGCAAGGTTACTCTTAAAATATGGGTAAAGGTTAAAAAGGATTGGAGAGACAGTTCAAATATATTAAGGGAACTTGGGTATAATAAAAAGTAGGAGATGGTTTTCTGACATTATTTAAGACTAGAGGAATTGTAATAAAAACTCAAGATATTAAAGAAGCTGATAAAATTGTGTGGGTTTTTACAGAAAAATTTGGTAAGGTTTCATGCATTGCAAAGGGAGCTAAAAGAGGTAAGAGTAAATTTCTATCAACTACGCTGCCATTTTGCTTTGGGGACTTTGTTTTATTTAAAGGTAAAAGCTTTTACAATATTAGTGAGATTGAAGTATTAGATTCCTTTCAAAGTTTATTAATGGATTTAGAGACTATAACATATGCATCATATTTTTGTGAACTATTAGATATATGTTTGATGGATGAAGAAAGTAATAGACAATTATTTAGAGAAGTAATATCTGCTTTTTATCTTCTGAAAAGTAAAGCTGTTGATATAGAAGTTTTAACAAGAGCATTAGAACTTAATGTTTTAAGGGCAACAGGATATGGATTGAATTTAGAAGAATGCTGTATTTGCAAAGCAAAATTGCCATCATCAAACTATGTAAGTTTTCAGTATTTAGGTGGAGTTTGCGATAATTGTGATAAAATCAACGGAACAATTATTAGCAGGGCGGCATATAATTCAATGAAAATTTTAAATAAATTCCCACTGGAAAAGTTAGCAAGAATAAGCTTAAATGACAAAATTAAAAATGAAATATTTAACTTAGTTACAACTATTATTTCTCAAAATTACTATAGAAAACCTAAAAGTTTAGAAACATTAAATTTTTTAAAAGGGAGTGAATTAAATGAGTGAAATTACTTTAGAGAAAATTGACATTATACGTGAAAGGACAAATGTATCTTATTCAGAAGCAAAGGAAGCATTAGAAATGTCTGAAGGGAATGTGGTAGATGCTTTAATATTTATTGAAAACAATAAAAAGTCTACTATGGATAATCTATATACAACTAAAGATGAATTCAATGCTTGGATAAAGGACTTAGTTAATAAGGGTAATGTTAACAGAATAAAAATCAAGAAAGATGACAAAATAATTGCTGATATACCTGTAAATGCAGGCATTGCAGCGACATTAACTGCACTTATATGGCCTCCTCTTATAGCAATAGGTTTATTAACTGCTGTATTTACAAAAGTAACAGTTGAAATAAGCAAAACAGATGGCTCTGTTGAGGTAGTAAATAAAATAATAAAAACTACTGTAGATGACGTAAAAGACAAAGTATATGATGCAGCTTCAACAGTAAAGGATAAATTTAAGAAACGTGAAACTGAAGATGAGAATACAGCATATAAATATACAGTTAAATTTGACGAAATGGATGACCAGGATAAAAAATAATTTTAAAACAGCAGTTTATAACTGCTGTTTTTGTGGTATAATTTTATTGTTAATATTTTCATTATACGTAAATATTAATACAAAAAGGTATAAATTTACTTATAAATTGTGTAAACATTTAAAATTATTATGTTAAATTATGCAAAACTACAAAAAATAGAATTTTAAGAAAATTAGCGTAATTCAAAGTATGTTATAATAATAACGCAATATTTATGTTTTTTTGAACAACATAAATAAATCTGCTATACTATTTATATTCAAAAAGTGATATAATTACCTTTGTAAAATATAGAAAGAGGGTGACAGTTATAAAACTAACATTAAGGCAAGAAGAGATAATAAGATTAGTTAAAGAAAGACAACCTATAACTAGTCAAAATTTAGCATCTAAATTAGGAGTCACTAGAGCGGCATTAAGACCTGATTTAGCAATACTTACTATGACAGGAATATTAGATGCAAAACCAAAGGTAGGCTATGTATACTCTCAGAAACCCTCTTATAGCATAGTGTATGACTATATTAGAAATATAAGAGTAAAGGATATAATGTCAAAACCTGTGGTGGTTGATGAAAATACTACAGTTTATGATGCAATTGTTAATTTGTTTCTAAACGATGTTGGAACATTATTTATAGAAAATAACAATATTCTAACTGGAGCAGTATCAAGAAAAGATTTTCTTAAAATTGCTATGGGTGGAACAGATATTCATAAAGTGCCAGTTGGCATTATTATGACTAGAATGCCAAACATAATATACGTTGAAGGGGAAGACAGTGCATATTATTCCGCTCAGAAAATTATCGAACATGAGGTTGACAGCCTTCCAGTAGTTGAAAAGTCTATTGTAGATGGTAAGGAAGTTTTTAAAATCATTGGGAAGGTTTCTAAAACTAATATAACCAGGCTTTTAGTAAGAATGGGTGAAAACTCATAATTTGGGTATAACGGAGTATTCTTCGTTTACATATAGCTTCATAAAAATTACACGAAGGGGTTGTGTTTATTATGGAAAACAAAAAGTATGTTTACCTTTTTAGCGAGGGTAATGCAGGAATGAGAAATTTACTTGGTGGTAAAGGCGCAAATTTAGCAGAGATGACAAATTTAGGCATACCAGTGCCACATGGATTCACTGTAACAACAGAAGCCTGTACAAAGTATTATGAAGACGGAAAAAAAGTAAGTCAGGATATCATAAATCAAATTTATACTGACATGGAAAGAATTGAAAACCTTACAGGAAAGAAGTTTGGAAGTACAGAAAACCCATTATTAGTATCAGTTAGATCTGGTGCTAGAGTATCAATGCCAGGAATGATGGATACTATCCTTAACTTAGGCTTAAACGATTCCACTGTTGAAACAGTAGCAAAGCTTACACAAAATGAAAGATTTGCTTATGATTCATATAGAAGATTTGTTCAGATGTTCTCTGATGTTGTAATGGGAATAGAAAAAAGAAAATTTGAAAATATATTAGATAAGGCAAAAGAAGGCAAGGGAGTTAAATTTGATACAGATTTAACTGCATCTGATTTAAAAGAAATAGTTAAACAATTCAAAGTACTTTATTCAAAAGAAATGGGAAGGGAATTTCCACAAGATCCTAAAGAACAGTTAATTGAAGCTGTAACTGCAGTATTTAGATCCTGGGATAATCCAAGAGCTATTGTTTACAGAAGATTGAATGATATTCCAGGTGACTGGGGTACTGCTGTAAACGTTCAGAGCATGGTATTTGGAAATATGGGAGAAACTTCTGGAACTGGAGTTGCATTTACCAGAAATCCAGCAACAGGAGAAAAGTTGATATTTGGAGAATATTTAATAAATGCTCAAGGTGAAGATGTTGTAGCAGGAATAAGAACACCTCAGCCAATCAGTAAACTAGAAGAGGATTTACCACAATGCTATAAGCAGTTTATGGAAATTGCAAATAAATTGGAAGCACATTATAAGGATATGCAGGATATGGAGTTTACAATTGAGCAGGGGAAATTATATTTCTTACAAACAAGAAATGGAAAGAGAACCGCTCAAGCTGCATTAAAAATAGCCGTTGATTTGGTTAATGAAGGAGTGCTGACAAAAGATGAAGCAATATTAAAGGTTGAGCCAAAACAATTAGACAGTCTTTTGCACCCAAACTTTGATAGCAATGAATTAAACAATGCTAAGGTTATTGCAAAAGGACTTCCAGCTTCACCAGGAGCTGCTTGCGGAAAAGTATATTTTACTGCTGAAGATGCAAAGGCTCATCATGAAATGGGAGAACAAGTAATTTTAGTAAGATTAGAAACATCACCAGAGGATATTGAAGGAATGATTGCCTCTGAAGGTATATTGACAGTAAGGGGTGGAATGACATCTCATGCTGCAGTTGTTGCAAGAGGTATGGGAACTTGCTGTGTTGCAGGCTGCGGTGACATCAAAGTAAATGAAGATCAGAAGATATTTGAAGTAAGTGGAACAACTTATCATGAAGGAGATTATATTTCCTTAGATGGCAGTACAGGTAATGTATATGGTCAGGCAATAAAAACTGTTGAACCAGAAATTAGCGGTCATTTTGGAATATTTATGGGTTGGGCAGATGCTATTAGGGTATTAAAGGTTAGAACTAATGCCGATACTCCAAGAGATGCTGCACAAGCAGTTAAGTTCGGTGCAGAGGGTATCGGATTATGTAGAACTGAGCATATGTTCTTTGACGAGGATAGAATTCCTGCTGTTAGAGAAATGATAGTTGCTGACAATGAAGCCCAAAGAAGAAAAGCATTAGTAAAATTACTTCCAATGCAGAGAGAAGACTTTATTGGAATATATGAAGAAATGAAGGAAAGACCAGTTACAATAAGATTCCTGGATCCACCACTACATGAATTCTTACCTTCTGAAGACGAGGATATTAGAGATTTAGCAAAGGAAATGGGAATAACATTTGAACATCTGAAATCCACTGTTGAATCATTACATGAATTCAATCCTATGATGGGACACAGAGGTTGCCGTTTAACTGTTTCATATCCTGAAATAGCTGAAATGCAAACAACTGCTGTAATCGAAGCTGCAATTCATGTAAATAAGACAAAAGGTTATAACATTGTTCCAGAAATTATGATACCTCTTGTAGGAGAAGTAAAAGAACTTAAATATGTTAAAGATATAGTTGTAAGGGTTGCAGATGAAATTATTGCTAAAGAGGGCGTTAATCTTAAATATCATGTAGGTACAATGATTGAAATACCAAGAGCTGCAATAACTGCAGATGAAATTGCAAAAGAAGCTGAATTCTTCTCTTTTGGTACAAATGATTTGACTCAGATGACATTTGGATTCTCAAGAGATGATGCTGGTAAATTCCTAAATGATTATTATGATAAGAAAATATATGAATTTGACCCATTCCAGAAGCTAGATCAAACTGGAGTTGGAAAATTAGTTAAAATGGCAGCTGATTTAGGAAAATCAACTAGACCTGATATTAAATTAGGAATTTGCGGAGAACATGGTGGAGATCCTTCATCAGTTGAATTCTGCCATAATGTTGGATTAAACTATGTTTCCTGTTCACCATTTAGAGTACCTCTTGCAAGACTTGCAGCTGCACAGGCTCAGGTGAAAAATCCAAGAAAGTAATTTCTAAATAAATTATTAGTTAAACTGCTTACAGAAGTTCTGTAAGCAGTTTTTTAATATATTTTTATATTAAATTTACTTTCAACATATCTTCCTAGTTTTAGTATGAATTCCAGCTGCTCATTATCTCTTTCAACAGCTTTTTTCATAAGAAGAATAAAAGAGGTTTGATTGCACTTTTTTATATTATTATAGTAATCCCTTGAAATCTTCCAGTATTTTTGGGGGAAAGCCAGGTAAGATAATATATATTTGTAATCATCTAATGTCAATGGATTAATTTCCTCATATAAATTTAAGCAGTTTATTGTTATTTCAAAATCCCATAAAGTAGAATTCCTTTTCAACAGCCTCCTTAAAAAGTAAGAAATATCATGAGCACAAAAATCCATTCTGCATTTATCAAAATCAATAACCCAGATATTTTTGTCGTTATCAAAAATAATGTTTTTATTTACATAATCCAGGTGGCATAAGGACTTGCTTAAATTATTAACATCTATGCTGCTGGAAATTGCCGCGGAGGTTTTAGCAAGCAGCAGATTACAATCGAAATTCTGCAAATAAAGTTTGGAAAATTTGTCCTTATACTTGAAGGCTAAATTTGAGCAATCTAAAATTTGCTTTAAATGTTTAGAATCAGATATGTGTGGATTATCATAATTTTCTCTAATGGTACTTCCTTTTATAGGTTGAAAGCTATGAGAACATTTGTGCATTCTGGCTAAGTAAGTAATAGAATTTAATACATGATCAATGTTATCATAATTGCACTTCTCACCATCAATCCAGGGGGTTAGTATAAAAAGCATATTGTTATAATTTACGAATCTGCTCCTATCAATAGTTGGTAATATTCTTGGAACACGAATTCCATTTCGGTAATACCATTCAATTGAAGAATACACAAATAATAATTCTTCTAATGAGTAATATATTTTTTTTAAACAATAGCTTTTATTAAAATAAACAATTTTATATACAGCCCTCTGCTTGTCAGTATCCTTTATTTTTACTTGTTCTATGGTTCCATTTTCTAGACCATAATATGGAAGAACATTTTTTTTTACATTTTCTTCGGACAATAGTTCTACCGGAAAAGACTTAGCTGCATATGGCATAAAAACACTCCTTATAAAGCTACTTCTTTATAATATTATTAAAAATATTCTTATATTATACATTTTTATTTAAAAAAAA
>JAQSXU010000370.1 GCA_029256485.1 Clostridiaceae bacterium | reverse complement strand
AATAGGTATGATACCTTGTGAAGAAAACAATTAAAAGGAGAATTAGGAAATGTTAATAGTTGAAGCTAAACCAAATTCAATTGAAGCAGAAGCTTATAGGACATTAAGAACTAATATTCAATATTCTTCGATTGATAAAGAAATTAAGAGCATAGTAGTTACAAGTGTAAATCCAAGTGAAGGAAAATCAACGATAGTTGGGAATCTTGGATTGTCATTTTCACAGAATGAGAAGAAAGTAATTGTTATTGATTGTGATTTGAAAAAACCTTCTATGCATACGAAATTTGGAGTGTCAAATTTAATTGGACTTTCAGATGTATTAATAAGAAATAAAACGTTAGAAAATGCAATCCAAAAATATAACTCTGATTTTCATATTTTAACTAGTGGGAAAATACCTCCAAATTCAGCTGAGATGATTAATTCAGTAGCAATGAATAATTTGCTAGAAGATATCAAAATGAAATATGATGTTATGATAATAGATAGTCCACCTTTAGGGGCTTTCACAGATGGTCAAATTTTAGCAGCTAAAGCAGATGGGGTGATACTTGTAGTAGAAGAGGGAAAAACAAAAATTGAAGCAGTTAAAGAAGGGAAAAATCTTTTGGATAAAGTTGGAGCTAGTATTATTGGAATAGTTATAAATAAAATGAGTAGTGACAAAAAGAAAGATTATTATTACTATGAGACAAATGAAACTAAAAACATAACAAAATCTGAAACTTAGCAGAAAAGAATTTAAATATAAGTATTAAAAGTGGCTGATGTAAAATTGTGAATACCAATTTGCACCAGCCTTTTGCTTTTTAAGGAAAATGTTTCAAGTATCAATTTTAAAGTGATTTTATTTAAGATTAGAAACTTCTTTTATTATGGCATCGTTTATTGATACAGCATATAAATTATAGCCATTATCATTTGGAAAATCATTTGTAGATAGTGTGGCCATTTCTACATTAGAAGTTTTAAATTGATCCAACATATCAATGCATTTCAAATTATAATCAGAAGTCAAGTTTTCTATTTCATGTCTATAATCACTACTTTCAGGTAACGTGCTAGGAATTATGGTAAGTATTGTGCAAGTTGGATTTTTGCTTTTCAAAGCTTCTATTAGGTCAGAATAATTTTTTTGAAAAGTTGATAATGGGATTTTATTAGTAGAGTCATTTTTTCCAAAGCAAATTATTATTAAATCAAAGTTTTCTAAGTTTGGATTTGAAGTTACTATTTTTTCACCTTCGAGGATTGTATCTCCTGATTGAGCTAAGGACTCTAGATAGACTTTGTTTTTAAAAGAAGCTTCAATATAGGATACTAATAAATTACTCCAACCAGGATGAGCATCTGATTTTCCTTTGCTAAGGGCTAAATCATCTCCTAGAAGAAGAAGGTTAATATTTTGTCTGTTTTTTAACTTTTTATATAGGATTAAATTATTTTTAACCTCAAAGGATGTTTTATTGTTTAGCCAATTATCGTAATCACTTTTATCATGTGCATTCGTAATATTACTTTTTGAAATACCTAAAATTAAAGAAATTAATAACACTATCAGAAGTAAAAATACCAAGCATATAGAAAGTACTTTTTTTTTCAAATTTATATCACCTCCTAGAAAAATATATGTTTTCAATAGTCATAAATATAACAATATTTTAATAAAAATAAAGTGATAACAGAAAATGTTAAGAGTAAGTGCTGAGTAATCCGTCAGAGTCATAATAATTACAAAGGAGCGTAGAAGAGTGGGAGAAAGTTCAAGTATAAAAGAAATATTAAGCGTACTAAAAAAGAGGTGGGAAATTATCATTATAACTGCTCTTACTGTTACAATAATGGCAGTAATTTTAAGTTTTTATATAATTCCTCCTACCTATGAGGCAAATACTAAAATATTTATGAGACAAGAAAATAAAAGTAATAATGATAATAATGACGAATCTCAAATAAATAAAAATTTGATAAAAACATATTCAGAATTAATACAAACTAATGATTTTATAGATAAAATCATTAGAGAAAATAATTTTAATATAAATTCGGAAGATATACTTAAAGAGTTATCAGTTATTCCTAATGTAGAAACTCAAATATTAGAAGTTAAGCTTAGGGGAAGGGATAAATATTTTACCGAAAAAATTTTAGAGAGTATATGTGATGAACTTGTTAAAGAATCTAAAAAAATAAATCCATATAGTAATGCAAAAATTATTGAAAGTGTGAAATTGCCCAAGTGGAAGAAAAGCCCTAATGAAGCAACAAATATTGGAATAGGATCTGTATTAGGCGTTATGTTAGGAATATTATTTGTTATTTTGCTTGAAAATTTTAATACAAAAATAAGTAATAAAGGACAGTTAGAAAAAGCAATTTCTGTACCTGTAATTGGCTGTATACCAGGACAAAAAAATAATGGAAGAGGAAGTAGGTACAGAGTTTTAAGTTTTGAGAATAATCCTAATTCGGTACAAGCAGAAGCTTATAGACAACTAAGAAATAATATAAGTTATTCCTTTGATAAAGAAGCATTTAGTATAATTTCGATAATAAGTCCTGATGGTAATACTGGAAAATCTACTGTGGCAAGTAATATTGCATTGGCTTTTTCTGAAGTTAACAAAAATGTGATAATAGTTGATTGTAATTTAAGAAATCCAACTTTGCATAAAATATTTAATATATCAAATATGCAAGGGCTT
>JAQSXU010000369.1 GCA_029256485.1 Clostridiaceae bacterium | reverse complement strand
ATTATTTGCAGTGAAAATATTATGACCTTTACCCTCTAAAGAATCCTTTAAAAGCATTACAAGATCTTCTTCATCGTCTATTATAAGAATTTTACTCATATAATCATCACCTTTTTTATCAGTAAAATTATTTTATTCATATACTTTTCTGCCTTCCCACTTGTTAAACCATAGTAGGCCTGCAATTAATAATCCTACAAAAGATATCATTACAGGTATTATACCTTTTATTGTTTCATGGATGATATAATTCTTAGAATAATTTATAGCCATACCTGGTAAATAATACATATGAATTATAGACAAACGTTCAGGCCATGCCCATATAATAAATTGCCATACTTTATCTCCAACTATAGCTATAATCGCTGATATAACTATTCCAATTCCTCCAAATCCAATTGATACCCCAATACCATACGATAGACTTAACCATAAATTAAAAGCTAATAGTGGCAGTGTAGCTATTTCTGTCATTAGTGCAGCTCTAATAAAAATTGACCATGAAACTGGTATATTCATAAATACATTTAGTCCAAATATAAGAACAAATGTTGCAATTATAATACTTGCTGTTGTTAGTAAAATAAGTATTATGAGTTTGCCAATATATATACTAGAACGTGATAATTTACTACCTAAAAATCCATTAAATTTTCCAGCTAATTCTTCTTCATATACTATAAATCCCGAAATCAATCCTACACCAAAAGGTATAAACATTGTTGTCCAAACCTCAAAGAACATTGCAAATATATCTACCTGCATATTCACATTAATTTTTTTTAAAGAGAAATACCATATGATAGCTATTGCATATATAATTGGGGCTAAAAAAATAAGCCATCTTATAGGTGTACGTTTAGTTTTAAGCCATTCTGCAGATAATATTTGTATGAATATAGTAACCTTCATCATCATCTTACCTCTCTTTTATTAAACCATAATGCTGTTATGCAAGTAAATATTAATAAACTTATAATAGACATAATTATTCCAACTGGTATTACCGAATTATCAAGTAAAGGATCATCAATTTTCAATGGTAATGCGTTCGGGCCCACTCCCATAAGTGGACACATTAGCCGTGTAGGATAACTCCATGGGACATATACCCAATATGATTTAGCAGCTACTATAACACCTATAATAAGGCCTAAAAATCCAAGTGACATACTTGCAAAAATACCTTTACAGGTAGCTGCCCATAATTGAATAGGTACTATGGTAAGAGAGGTTAGCCATATAATAGATCCAGCAGTAAATATTTTTATCAGTTGAATGTTTCCCTTGGATACAATAGGAAATATTATAATAGTTAAAATGATAAGAAAAAGAGTAGCTAATAATGTATGAATACACATTACAATAATTTTACCTATCCATATACGTGCTGGTGATATATTATGAACTAATAAGTTTCTGTAGTTTCCTGCCTTTTTTTCTTGTATGCCTACTAAAGTTGAGAATAAAGCTATTACAATCGGTATAAATATTGCTGGCCACAAATTATATACTTGATTAACAAAGAATTTCCATGGGGATATTAATGCTATCATTATAGTAAATATTGGTGCAAATATGATTAATTTTCTAGTAAATGTTCTTTTATATTTAGCGTATTCTGATTGTATTATATTTATCATTTTCTTGCCTCCTTTACGATTTTCATAAATAAGGCTTCAAGATCTTCTTCATGACTTATAGCTCCTTGATACTTAAGTTCTCCATCACTTATTATACCAATATGATCTACTACTTGAGAAACTTCAGTTAATACATGACTCGATAATATTACTGTAATACCTTTCTTTGGGAAAGAACGGATTAATTCACGTAATTCTTGAATTGCTATTGGGTCAAGTCCATTTGTTGGCTCATCTAATATAAGTAATTTGGGATTGCCAATAAGTGCAATTGCCATTCCAAGTCTTTGTTTCATTCCCATAGAAAACTGTGATGTAAGCTTCTTACCAGTATTTTTAAGATCAACCGTTTCAAGCACCTCATTAATCCTATCTTTTGATAAACCCATTAATTTTGTGTGAACTGTAAGATTTTCAGTTGCAGTAAGATTTCCATATAAGGCGGGTTCTTCAATTAGAGCACCTATGTCTTCAAGATGTTTTTGCTTCCATATTTGTCCATCAATCAATATTTCACCATCAGTAGCATGAAGAAGTCCTGTTATCATCTTCAACGTAGTAGATTTACCTGCACCATTTGGTCCTAAAAGTCCATAGATAGTACCCATTTTTACTTTTAAAGAAACTTTGTTTACCGCTATATATTTTTTAAAATACTTGCTCAAATTCTTTGTTTGTAAAATATATTTTTCCATTACATTCATCCCTTCATAAATTTATTAATTCACTTTACAATTAACAATTTATCAGGAGATTATAAAGATTCTATAAAGTTTATAGTTAAATTTCTAAGGTATCTCAATTGTACTCCGAAAATATCTAATATTTTTAAACAAATTTTTAATAAATATTATTCCTTATCATAATTTAGCGCTTAGCATCTTTAATAATGTATAAATCTATATTTATATTACTAACTACTGGATTATACTGTATAATTAAATGTAGAATTTCTATAATGAACTACTATTATTCTATATTTATGTATCTTAAAAATGATAAGTTAATATATTCTATATTTATGTATCTTAAAAATGATAAGTTAATATTTTAATGCTTTATATAAAAATACGCGGAGGTATTATTGTGAATAAAATAAGATTAGGAAAAACAGATTTAATGGTAGCGAGAAGCGGTTTTGGTGCTCTACCAATACAAAGAGTTTCCTTTGAAGAAGCTAAAAAGATTTTACGTAAAGCTTATGATAATGGAATAAATTTTTTTGATACTGCAAGAATGTATTCCGATAGCGAAGAAAAAATAGGTTACTGTCTTGCAGATATAAGAAAAAATATCATAATAGCCACTAAAAGTCATGCAAAGGATAAAAAAACTTTACTAAGTCATCTTGAGACAAGCTTAAAAAATTTAAAAACAGATTATATAGACATTCTTCAATTACATAACCCTACTGAACTCCCTAACCCTGAGGATCAAGAAGGACTCTATGCTGGTCTTCTAGAAGCTAAGAAACGAGGTATGATTCGCTTTATAGGAATTACAAATCATA
>JAQSXU010000368.1 GCA_029256485.1 Clostridiaceae bacterium | reverse complement strand
ATTTAATTCTCCAAGTAAAATTTTTGTCAAGCTTTCTGCCCCTCTTGCACCTGGAAGCCAAGCTTGAAGAATTGCTTCAACATTTTCTTTTGCCCATCCAACTGAGAAACATCCAGGTCCAAAAAGTACCAGTATAATTGGTTTTCCAATCTTCTTAACTTCCTCCAATAACTTTTGCTGTACGCCTGGGAGTTCTAATGTGGAACGATCTTTTCCCTCTCCTCCTGTAGTATCAAACCATCCGCAATTTCCGCCAAGAGTCATGACAACTACATCACTTGCTTTAGCTGTTTCCAATGCCTCTTCAAATCCATCAGTAGACTCATCTACAACAGAGCAGCCTTTTGCATATGCTACAGAAAGCTTTTCACCCAAAACATCAGCTAATGTTCTTTCCTTATATTCATGTTTTAATATACTTTCCATATCATTTAATTTCATGCAATCTTCATCACTAAAGATATCCATCGTAAATGGAGTCTTATTTCTTGGTTTCTTAGGATCTATACTACTTTCAGAATCATTTTTCTTTGCTTCATCCATCATGCCATTAAAAGAAACATCAAGGTTGTCTTTACGTTCACTATTCATTGCTGTAATCATTTCTACATAAGCTGGATAACTATAGCCACTTAATGGTTCTCTTAAACTTCCTCCATGTGGTCCTATTACAGCCACCTTACAATTTGATTTCAAAGGAAGTATATTATTAGCATTCTTCAAAAGAATTATAGATTCATCTGTAATTTCTTCAACTGCATCCCACTTTTTATCATTAGTCATAGCAACAGAAACTTTTTCTTCATCTACATATGGATTATCAAACAATCCATATTGGAATTTTGTAGTCAGAATACGTCTAACTGACGCATCTATTATTGATTCATCTAATTTTCCTGACTCTACATATTCTGGTAAATGTCTAAAAGCATTTCCAACTGGCATTTCAGTATCTAGTCCTGCTCTCTTTGCTAAGAAACCTGCTTCCTCATAAGTCTTCCCAATCCTATGATAATTGAATATCTTAAGAATAGCTCCTCCATCAGATACAAGCACTCCATTATATCCCATAGTATCACGTAATAAATTTTTTATAATTTTCTTGTTTGCTCCAACAGGAATACCATCTATTTCCGAATAGGATGCCATCATTCCTGCTAATTCAGCTTCTTTTGCTGCTGCTTCAAAAGGTGTTGCAAACACTTCATATAACTCACGCTCACAAAGGCGAGTTGCTGTCATGTTTAGTCCTCCTTGAGTTTCTGAATATCCAAGAAAATGTTTTGCTATACATGCAACTCCATCATTTTTATCTTTCTGCATTCCTTGCACATAATTAATTCCCATCTGAGAAATTAGATATTGATCTTCCCCAAAAGTCTCATAAGTTCGTCCCCAACGAGGATCACGAGATACGTCAATTACAGGGCTCATAGCTTGTTTAATTCCTACAGCACCTGTTTCTTCTCCAATAATTTCAGCCATTTCTTTTGCAAGTTCTGGCTTAAAAGTTGACGCTACATTAATCATTGATGGGAATAAAGTTCCACCTGCTCCAGGATAACCACATAGATTTTCTGATTGTAGGATAACAGGTATCCCCAATCTTGTTTCTTCCATAAAATAATGTTGTATTTGATTAGATACCTTTGCAATCATAGTTGGTGAAGTGAGACCCACTGTAGAGTATTGCGTTACTCTTCCAAGTCCATCTTTGAAATTTTCTCTTAAAGATTCCATGTCAACTTCACCATTAAATACCATAGATACTGGTAAGTCACTGCAAAGTTGTGCAACCTTTTCTTTTAAAGTCATTCTCTCTAATAAATCATTAACTCTTACATCAATTGGTTGATTTTTATCTTTATACATCTCTTATCCTCCTTATTTCTATAACGATTACAAAAATACACTTTTATTTCAAAATTGAAACTTCATGCTATATGTATCTTATTTTTATATTATTAATGCTGCTTATTTAAGAATATAATTAATAATACAAATCATATCTTTCATAGCTAATATATTAGTGTAATGTTAATTTCAAAGTGAAATTAACATCATAAAAAATTATAAATTTTATTTTTCTTAACATTCAAATTCTTAACGAAAGTCTAATTTCACATATTAATAGTACACAGAAATTTCTTTTATTTCACCTTTAGAATTTTTTCTTATTGTGAATTGTTTGATATCTTTAAATTCATTTTCTAATTGGTAATTCAATTCAGTAATTGTAGCTTTTGCTTTCTGAGTAAAATAATCATCTTCTGTAATTGTAAATCTTGTTTTTTTGCATGTTGTTTCTTGGTTCTTATCATCAAAAATTACATAATATTCAGGCGCTTCTGCTATAACTGGATATTCTTTATCTAATGTTAAAGTTGAACAATTGTTGTTGTCTATACATTTTACTATCAAATCAACTACCTCCCAATGTTTCAATATAATTATTAGTCTTTTTTAAATTTTCCAATCATAATATTAATTTATTAAAATTTATGCATAAATATCTTTATAACCTAACTATAACATAAAGTGCAATTAATTTCAATCAGAAATTAATTGCACTTTTATGTATAGTTAGTTGCAATTTAAGTTGTTAGGCTTGCATTTTGTAGTGCTCTTATATAATTCATGTTGTACCACATTATTTAATATTATTAATACAATTTTAAACAATATGGTACAAATCTTTAAAATTTAAAATTATTGTAGATAACTTTCTAAAAGTTCATCTTATCCTCTTTATAGCACTTTATATTAATCTTGAAAAAAGCGTTTATAAACCAATGTTGCAGCTCCTACCTCATATAAACTATCTTTTACTTTTCGATTAATAAATACAACATCTTTAATTAGAGTGTTTGACAATCTATTCTTTGTATATTCTTTTACTAATTCAAAAAAATGCTCATTCTCATCAAATAATTCTCCAGAAAGAATTACAATTTCCGGATTTACAATCCCTATAGTATTAGCTAATCCTGTACTTAAAAAGAAGGCCGTTTCCTCTAATCTTTCCTTACATAACAAATCTCCTTTCAAAGCTTCTTGACAAATCATCTTATAATCAATATCTTCGATATTGCCTTTTGCTGCTTCTAATATACTTGATTTACGCCCTTGTTTCAAAACTGATTTTGTAATAGTCTCAATTGAATCTAATGAACAATATGCTTCTACGCATCCATATCTCCCACAACTGCATCTTCTTCCATCAACATTTATGCTCATATGTCCAAATTCACCAGTTTCATTATTCTTTCCTCTCAAGATATTACCATCAGAAATAATTCCGCTGCCTATACCTTCACTACAAACCACAAATATTATATTTTTATATCCTATGCCATATCCGTACCAATATTCCCCGAGGGCTCTTGTTTTCGCATTATTGTCTATATGTACACTTAAATTCAATCTCTCTTCTATATAGCTTTTAAGATTCACATTTACAATATTTGGTTTTGATGCAAAAGCAACTATAACTCCATTATTATAATCAACGTTTCCTGGAACCCCTATTCCTATCCCCAATATTTTAGTTTGATCTATATTTTTAACTTCTTCTAAAAGTTCTTTAATGCAATTTAAAACTGTTTCATTAAACTCCTCTACTTCATTAATATTCTTTATGCTTGTAGTTTTTTTCGTAATTATATTCATAGACAAGTCAATAACTGATGCACGTATATTTTTCTTAGATATATTTATTCCTATACAATAATAAGCTGTAGGATTAATTTGAAGATATACAGGCTTCCTTCCTACTTCTGATTCTCCTTCAGCAATTCCACTTTCAAAAACTAAACCTTCTTGTAATAGCTGTTCAATAACTCTTGTAACAGTAGGCTTTGAAATATTTGTATCCTTGCATATCTTAGTTCTAGATACTACATTATTTATTCTTATGTAATTTAATATCTTTACCTTATGATCTTCTCTTATTTGAGAGTTTCCAACTGTTTTTTTATAATTCATGTCTACCACCTTTTTATGTATTATTACTAAAATTTTATCACAAAATGCTATTAATTCAAACTTGTTTACGTTTAAATCAATAACATAAAAGAATTATGGATAGCATTTCTTCAAAATACTATCCATAATTCTTATCACAATATTTTTATATCGATTTAAAAGGCCATAATAAATATTCTTACTCCCACAATAGCTAACGCAACTGCAAGACTTTTAATTATTGCTGTCCCACAGATTTTCTTTGAAAATCTTGCACCTATCTGTGCTCCAAATAATACTCCTATTGATAAGGCCACTGTCTGTATAATACTAGATTGAAGCACTCCATTTACTACATGAACTGCTGTCCCTGAAAATGACATTACTGCTAAAACAAAATGGGAAGTTGCAGTTGCAATATGTACAGGATAATTTAAAAGATTAACTAGTACAGGCACATGTATTATTCCTCCACCTATTCCTAAAAAACTGGACATAAAACCTACAAATACACTTACAACAATTCCTGTTATAGGATTATAAGAAAATGTATGTTCATTTCCTTCAACATCAATTACTGTTCTTGTTACGTATCCATTCTTTACTGCTATAGTAGTTTCTTTTGTTTCATTTTTAGTCTTTAATATCAAAAATATTCCTACTACAACTAATATTACCCCAAATATTCCATTAAAAAGTTGTCTTGGTACATATGAGGTTATTATTGAACCTAATATTGAACCTGGTAGTGTTGCAATTGCAAAAACTATTCCAGATTTATAATCTATACGTTTCATTTTAGAATATGCAAAAGAGCCAGATAATGCATTAAAAAATACAACTGCTAATGAAATACTAGTTATTGTATCTGGACTTTTATCCGGATATAAC
>JAQSXU010000017.1 GCA_029256485.1 Clostridiaceae bacterium | reverse complement strand
CCACCTGACCATCCCCATTCATAGGTCATAATCACAACAAAGTCTACTATTTCACCATGGGCTCTATAGTCATGAGCTCCATGCCATGAGCCCGTAGTTATATCATAGGTTTTAGGAGCTAATGCAGTTGCTACAAAATAGTTAGGATGTAATCTTGCTACTACCTTTCTTAAGAAACCATTGTATTTTTCTCTGTCTTCTGGAGGAATTCTTTCAAAGTCAATAATTACTCCATATAGTCCTTTACTTTGTATCATATTAAAAATATTATTTATTACGGTCTGCTGAAGTTCATTGTTATTTAGTATATTGCTGATTAATTTGGTATCAAAATTTGCACCTGATATGTTAGTTACAGAGAGCATTGGTGCAACTTTATTATCTTTTGCTACCTGAAGTATTACATCATCATTTAGAGGTGTCAATGTTCCATCAGCATTTACATGATGACTGAAGGGTGAAACATAGGTTAAATATCTTATTGATTCGTCAAGTATTGATCTCTCCTTTTCAGGTGTGGAGGGCTGAATAAATCCATTAACTTCAATATATCCATAATTCTTTGATTTTTCTGGAATAGATATAACTAATCCTGGATAAATTGAAGAAGGGTTTACATTATTTAAGTCTAAAATGCTGCTTACCGATACTCCGAATCTTCTGGAAATAGACCATATACTGTCGCCAGGTTTAACTGTATACTGCCTTTGTATTGATGGAATAATTAATGTCTGTCCTACAACTAGTGCTATTGAAACATCCATTTTGTTTGCACCCGCAATATCATTTGGATTAACTCCATATCTTCTGCCTATTGACCATAAGCTATCTCCTGGTTTAACAACATAAATTGTCAAAAGTCATTCCTTCCTTTACATATTCTCATATCTAATATATTCAAAACTACATATAAAAGTGAAAAAAGTTCCTGTGTAAAATTTACACAGGAACTTTTTTATTTTTTAATTTCCGAAAGGATCTCAATATCTACTTTATCCACATCTGGAACATAGCTTTTTAATAATGTCATTTGTCCTGATAAGGTATATTTACCAAGAACAGCTGGAATTAGTATGCTGTCACCTTTTCTCAATTTCTCTGTACCTTTATTATACTTTATTTCGCCTTCACCGTTTACCACAGTGAAAATATAGAATCTTTCTCTATCGCTTTCCTCTGCTGCTTCAGATTTAACATTGTACATTTCCAGGGAAAAATCCTTGCACAAGCACAGGTAAGTTTTATCAAATCCTGGTTTTTCAACCTTTATACCTGTACTCTTCTTTCCTGTAAAGCTTAGATTCATTACATCAAGGGCTTTTTTTATATGAAGTTCTCTCCCTCTGCCATAATCGTATACTCTATATGTTGTATCGCTGTTTTGCTGAATTTCTGCAATTATAACACCAGGTCCTATAGCATGTATTAAGCCGCTTTTTACAAAATAGACATCACCTTGTTTTACATAGACTTTATTCATATATGGCTCCAGGTTGCCTGTTTCAATTGCATTTTTAATCTGCTCCTTAGTACAACCTTCTTTTGTTCCAACAATTAAGTTGGCACCTTCCATGGCTTCAACTACATACCATACTTCAGTTTTACCCATTTCGCCTTCAACTTCTCGTGCATACTTATCATCAGGGTGAACTTGAACTGATAGACTTTCTTTGGCATTTATAAGTTTAACCAGTAAAGGAAACCACTGTTTAGAAATTTTTGTTCCTATAATTTCTTCTCCCTTTTCTATAATCAACTCATCTAATTTTCTACCTTTAAATTCTCCATTTGCAACAACACTAGTACCATTTTTATGACAGGCCACATCCCAGCTCTCGCCTATATTCCCTTCAGGTAAATTATCTCTAAATAGGGTAAAATCTCTTCCGCCCCATACCTTCTCATAATATAAATTTTTAAACTTTATTGGATACATTTATACTCCTCCAAACAATAAAATAATTTAGTGAAAATCTGTTTGTATATTAAACTACAATTACACCCTTACTATAACACACTATAAAATTTTAATTCAATACCATCACGTAATAAATATGGCTTTGCATAAAAAGAAAGCAGAGGGGGAATCCCTCTGCTAAATAAACCATTTCATATTATAATTGATAGAAAGTATATATTTCCGTAGCCTTTTAATTTTATTTAATTAAGCAGCCTCTTGTCCTTTATTAATTTTCATCTTTTTCTCATAGTTACTGAACATTACCCATGCAACTATTGCGAAAATTACTGGACCAGCTACACTCCAAATTGTAGTAGGCTTGTCTCCATCTATCCATGGTTCAATGATACAGAAGAAGTTAGCAAATCCTACTGTTAAAGTAACTACTACTGTCCAAATTAAAGAACTCTTATATGACTTGAATATTTCAAATGGTTTTGCAATACTATCTTTTTTCTTAAATGCTGGGAACGCCATTGCTATAAACATGTATGGTAGAGTCATAGCTACGTTGGTCATTGCAACAAGTATATCAAAGAATTTTGACATTGAATTTCCACCGAATGATACTAAAGCTACCATAACGCAAACAACTACTGCTTGAATCCACATTGCAGCAACTGGCATTCCGTCTTCTCTAACTTCACCCATTTTACCAGGCCACAATTCCTTTGGTGTTCCTTCTATCATCTGCTTTAACGGAGCATAAGTTAATGTGAAGAATGCGCCTGCTAAAGCTAAGAACATTGTAAACCCGAAAATTCTAGCAACCCATTGTCCCATAACAACTGCTGTAGCTTGGCTAGCTCCAAAAGTTGCTCCTAATGAGACTCCTAAGTTTGACATAACAATATAACTTGCATTTCCTAAGTTAACGTCTTTAACTGCCATAACTGCAGACCAGTTTGTGAATACACCAATACATAATATTAATAATGAGTATCCAATAGAAATAACAGCTGCTGCTATCATAACTCCCTTAGGGAAATTCTTTTCAGCATTTTCTGTTTGGTCAACAAGTCCCCCAACTGCTTCTATACCACCATATGCAAATAATGCATAAACAACAAACGCTAGTGTCATTATTGGGTTTCCAAGATATTTAGGATTTGGTGATTGTGTGAAAGATTTAAGTCCTTCTATTGGTTGAGCCATATGTCCACCATTTGCCATAAATATTACTATTGCTGCAAGAAGTACAACAATATTTACAAAAACAACTGCAGAACCACCTATTGAAGTAATTTTCTTTATTTTGTCTAAGCCTTTAGTTGATACAAAGGTAACAGTTAAAAACCATATTATTCCCAGTATACCTAATGTCTTTGGTCCAGTTAAGCCTTGTATTCCTAAGAATGTCCAAGTCTTAGTTGTATCTTTACCAAATATAGCATTTGATATTGGAACCCATAAGCCTGATGAAACATTAACCATCCAAATAACATATGAAGTATACCACATGAAAGTTCCCATGAAAGCAAATTTTGCTCCAACAGATTTTTCCATCCATGAGTAAATTCCACCTTTTTCTTTTCTGAATGCAGCTCCAAATTCAGCTACCATAAATGCGAATGGAACGAAGAATGTTATTCCTGATATTATGTACCATGGAATAGCTGCATATCCCATCTTATAGAAAGATCTTGGAATATTGTTGAATCCATAAACCGAAGTAAAAATCATTAATATTAGTGCTACTAGTCCAAGTTTTTTGGAATCCTTTACATTATTATCCCTTTGATTTGAAGACATGTTTTTTTCCTCCTCTTAAATGTAATTAAAATTATTTATGAACTATATTTTTATTATAAAATACATTTAAGTTTTTTGCAATATATATTCCTAAAATTCTGTATTCTCCATCATCTTGAGTCAATTTTCAGAATATTCATATTTAGTTACATTTGTATAAATTGAATGAATTATCAGCACATAATATAACTTTATTCATATAATACTCCATTGATTTACGCTGTGGCTAGGTCATTTCACCATATATAGCATAAACATTCAATTAAAAAACAAATTTTCAACCGAATTATGTATCTTCGTAAAAACTAAATATATTGCAAGTTAAATATTCAATTGTGTTTACTAAACAGTATATTTGTTGCAAAAATTACAGCAAAATACCCTAATATTTGTAATATTAGGGTATGTATGGATTAAAAAAATAAAATTATTTTCTAGTTTTCAAAATTATTTTTCCGCTTTTTGAACTTTTACCTTTTTCCCTTTTATAGCGGACTTCCTTAACCCATCTATAACAATATTTCCCTTATTCTTTAAAATATCTATGTATGAAAATCCATCCTGAATATCTATTATACCTATGTCATCCCCATTTATGCCCTCAATGCTTGTAATGGCACCTACAATATCCCCAGCTCTTACTTTCTTCTTTTTCCCGGCATTAATGTAAATCTTAGTAATTTCCTTATTTAAATTAACATCTTTATTTTTCTTTAATTTTGGCTTATTATCAGCCTTTTTATTAAATAATGCTTTTCCCTCCAGCACCTCTTCCACAGCAGGTTTTTCCTCTCTGGGTATTCTGTACTGTACATATTCCTCAATATCATTTAAAAATCTATGCTCATAAGGAGTAACAAAGGTTATAGCAGTTCCTTCACTGCCTGCCCTTCCTGTTCTCCCTATCCTATGAACATAACTTTGTTTTTCCATAGGAACATCATAATTAATAATATGCGTTATACCCTCTATATCTAATCCTCTTGCTGCAATATCTGTGGCAACTAAAAATGAAAACTCTCCTGCCTTAAATTTATTTATTGTATCAAGTCTGTCTTTTTGTTCCATTCCTCCATGAAGTGCTCTGCAGGAATATCCTTTAGAGATCAAATCTTTAGACACATTTCCAACTCTTTCTTTAGTACTGCAAAATATTATCAAACTATCTGGTCTTTGAGTATATATAATATCATTCAGCAACTTAAATTTTTTGCTGTCCTCCACTTCATAATACATCTGCTTAATTTTTTCAGTAGATGGTTTACTAGGTTCAACTTCAATTTTCTCCGGAGCATTCATATAATTTTGGCATAATACCTCTATTTCGTCGCTAATTGTAGCTGAAAATAACATGGTAACTCTATTTTTGGGTACTAATTTAATTATAGCCTCCACTTGATCTATGAAACCCATATTAAGCATTTCATCAGCTTCATCTATAATCAAATACTTTATTTTCTCCAAATCTATTGTTCCTCTTTCAATATGGTCAAAGGTTCTTCCTGGAGTTCCAGCAATAATATGTACTCTCTGTTTTAAATCAGTTATCTGCTTAGATATAGGCTGTTTTCCAAAAATGGCCTCACATCTTAGTCTTTTAAATCTTCCTATATTAGTGAAATCCTCTTTAATTTGTACTGCCAGCTCTCTTGTAGGGGTTAACACTAAAACCTGGGGCTTTTTTTCTTCTAACTGAATTTTTTCACAAACTGGTATGGCAAATGCTGCGGTTTTTCCACTGCCTGTTTCAGCTTTTACAATGATATCCTTGTCTTTAAGAACAAGGGGTATTACACTTCTCTGCACCGGAGAAGGCTGTATGTATGATAATTTTTCTAATGCTTTCAGCATTTCATAGCTTAATTCAAAATCTTTAAAACTCATGTCATTCATATTATAAAACCTCGTTATTATATTATTTATTTATTATAACACTATTTTAGTAATTTATAATACAATTTATCCTGATGATATATTAGAATATAATTAATACTAAAATAAAAAGGACCTGCTTTAGAAAATAAATTTCTGCGCTGGTCCCTTTTAATATTAAACTAAAACAACTGGTTTAATCAAATCCTTTGGCTTATCTTTCATAAGCATAAGTGCTTCTTCAACATTATCAAAACCATTAAAGGTATGAGTAACTAATTTGCTTAAGTCCACACGGTTATATTTAACTAAGTCTATTAGCATTTCCATTCTAAGACGTCCTCCAGGGCAAAGACCTCCTATGATTTTCTTGTGAGCCATGCCGCAGCCCCATTCAATACGTGGTATTGGAAGGCTTTCTCCTTTACCATGATAGTTAACATTTGATACTGTTCCGCCTGGTTTAACCATTGCTACTGCTTGAGCTAAAGTATCAGTTGTACCGCCTGCCATGATTACACGGTCAACGCCTTTACCATTGGTTAGATCCATTATCTGCTTTACAATATCCCCATTTTTGTAGTTTACAATATCAGTAGCTCCATAGAACTTAGCAGCTTCAACACAAACTGGTCTGCTTCCTACCCCAATTATTCTGCCGGCGCCTCTTAGAGTTGATCCTGCGATTGCCATTAATCCAACTGCGCCTATTCCAATTACTGCCACACTTGATCCTAATTGAATGTCAGCTAATTCTGCTCCATGAAAACCCGTTGTCATCATATCTGTAATCATTACAGCACTTTCCAGAGGAATTTCATCTGGCAAATATGCAAGATTCATATCAGCATCGTTTACATGAAAGTACTCAGCAAAAACACCATCTTTAAAGTTTGAAAACTTCCAACCAGCAAGCATTCCATTTGAATGTTGATGGTATCCAGCTTGTACCTCTAAAGATCTCCAATCTGGAGTTATTGCAGGAACTACAACTTTGTCTCCTGGCTTAAAGTCTTTAACTTCACTGCCTATTTCCACTATTTCTCCTACAGCTTCATGTCCTAAAATCATATTGTGTCTGTCTCCAAGAGCTCCTTCAAACACAGTATGTATATCAGATGTGCATGGTGATACTGCAAGTGGTCGTACAATTGCATCATATGGTCCTGCTACTGGTTTTTCCTTTTCAATCCATCCTGTTTTGTTCAGACTTAACATTGCGAAACCTTTCATTATTATATTCCTCCCTTTTGATAATTATTTAACCTTTATAATGAAAATTGTTAACAAAATGATTATTATTACATATACCACTTAATTAACAGTTAACTACATTTCATACAAGCATTTTTTATGCCAGAGCATATATCTAGTGGATTTTAATAATTTTCATAGAAAAAGTGTAGTAAAAAGCAACACTTTTAAATAAATAATGCAGTTTTTTACTACACTGTTGTATTTTTATACATGTTTTATCATATGCCTATATAATATTTTAAATAATCGTATTGCATAAAAATTATTTAATATACTGTTAAATTAATGTTAATGTTATGTTTCCTTAATTTTGTATAAATTGTACTTCTATTTATTCCAAGAATTTTAGCAGCTTTTGATATATTGCCATTGCAATTATCGATACAGAGCATTATTGCGTTGATTTCCAAATCATCTAAAGAACCTATTTCATATTGAAAATTATTATTTGTTTTAATATTTTCATTTGTAATATTATTGCCATTAAATACAAATGTGGTTTTACCATTTAAATTCACAATGTTTTCAACGCAATTTTCCATTTCTCTAACATTACCTGGCCAGCTATAATTTATTAGTTTCTCATACAGTTCATGACTAATTTTCGGTAATGGCTTACCTAGCTTTGCCGCCTTTGTTTTAAGAAAATGTTCAATTAATATGTCAATATCTCCTTCTCTTTCTCTAAGAGGAGGTATATTAATTGGTATTACACTTAATCTATAGTATAAATCCTCTCTGAAGTTTCCCTTTTCTACCTCTTCCTTTAGATTTTTATTAGTGGATGCTATAATTCTAACATCAACTTTTATATATTTACTTCCGCCTACCCTTGTAATATATCCTTCTTGAAGCACCCTCAATAAATTTACCTGCATATCCAGGGGCATTTCTCCAATCTCATCTAGAAATAACGTTCCTCCATTGGCTATTTCAAATTTGCCTGGTTGTCCTCCATGTTTTGCACCGGTAAATGCACCATCTTCATACCCAAAAAGTTCACTTTCTATTAAATTTTTAGGTATTGCACCACAGTTAATAGCTACAAATCCGTCGTTCCTCCTGCTGCTCCTGTTATGAATAGATTGTGCTATTATTTCTTTACCAGTTCCGCTTTCACCTTGAATAAGTACTGTTGATGGACTATTAGCTACTCCAATTGCTTGTTCTTTTATTTCCAAGATTTTATCGCTTTTACCGATAATATCGTCAAAGGTATAAGTTGCCCTCATGGATGTATATTTATTTACTAAATTATAGATATTTTGGATATCTTTAAATATTCCAACAATACCTATAATTTCATTTTGCTTATTTCTAATAGGATATACACTTAAATTGAATCTTTTTTTGCTTTTAACGGTGGAATATGCAATCTCTTTATTTTCATAATCCTTCCCAAGTTTAATAATATTAAATATATATTCGCAGTCATTTAAGATGCTCTCTATATTTCTATTTATTATATCTTTCTCATCAATGTCCAGCATACTGCAGGCACTATTATTAATCGAAGTTACTATACCATTTATATCCGTTGCAAAAATCCCCAAGTTTATTGAGTTCATAATCCTATTTAAATATTGATAAGTTTCAAATAATTGCCCTTGTATTTTCTCTCTATTTAATTGATTTTCAATGGATTTTACAGCTGCCACCACAAGGCCCAGAGTATGCGGATGTGCTAATTGATATCTTCCAGTTAAATTAAGGCACCCTATTATATCTCCCTGTTCATTATGAATTGTAGATGCGGAGCATGTCCAAATATGATACACATTGATGAAATGCTCTGTTCCCGATATTTGTACAGAACAATCTTCAGCAAGTGATGTACCTATTGCATTGGTACCTGTGCTTTTTTCACTCATATCTGCACCAATTGCAATACCCATTTTATCAAGATCATATAAAATATCCTTGTCCCCTATCATTGTCAGCACAATGCCTTCACTTTCTGTAAGATACAGAGAAAAACCTGAACCCTTTAAAAAATCGTATAATATTTCCATGAAAGGCCTGGCAATTTTTATTATTTGTCTATTTTCATTAATGATACCATAAAATTCTTTGCCATAAAAAGTTCTTGTTGGAAAAACTCTTTCTTTTTCGATTTTATAATCAATACATCTTTTATGAGATCTGCTTATTATATCATTATGGTTATCCAAAACTGACATCTTGTTTCATTCTCCTCACTGGAAGCTAAATGATATTTAAAATATAACTTCCTATTATTTATTTTAATATAAAATCCGTACAATTTGGAAGTTATTATATATGTTTATTTGAAATTTTTGATAGTTTTTTCCCATAGTGGTATACTAATAGTATTAAAATACTGAAATTTTATGTGCCACCTTCATATGAGGTGGTTTTCTATGTAATAAAAATAAATTTTAAAGGAGATATTTATGGTTAGAAAAAATTATAAGCTAAAAAAAACAATATCCGTAAAACAATTTATACTGGAATTTGGAGAAAACTTTTCCCAACATATGAAAGACAGACTCATGGAGCTTGAAGTCAGATGTGTATTAACTAGAAAAGATGATCCAAAAAGACTTGATTTAAAGCATGTTGAACACACCAAACATAATTGCATTAAAGATGGAGATTCAATTCAAATTGAAAAAGAATATGTATTTGCTCAGTTCATAGTATGTGATGACATAATGTATTTATCAGAAAAATGCAGAGAATCAAACGATGTGATACAGAATGAAATTGTCAATAAAATATATAATTCTTTAAGCAATGAAGGAATGATTTCTTACGAAGATGTTAATGCTAAGAAAATAGATGAAAATAACATTGATTTTATAATTGATTCAATTTTGAGTGCATGTCCAGACGTGTCTCAACGATATATTAATATTGTTAAAGATATGCTGTCACGTTCAAGAAATTAAGTTTATGTGAACTACTTTTTGAAAGGGGATTGCTTTAAATATGCCAATTATTAATATGCTTTCTTCTGCTAATAAGGTTCAGGGGCAAGGTGTTTTATCAGCTTATATTGAGCAGGTAAAATTAGTTAAGGAAGGACTTAATGATAGTTATGATGTTAGGATAAATAGCTTAAAGCTTTGTGATATAATGCACTATCATACCATTGATTTTAAGTTTTTTCTAAGTCTGCCATTTGCAAAGCTCCATGGAACAACTGTAGCTTATGTTCATTTTGTTCCTGAGACTTTAGATGAAAGTATAAAATTACCAAAATTAGTTAAAAAAATTTTTTATAAATATGTTATTTGGTTTTATAAAAGTGTTGATAATTTAGTTGTAGTAAATCCCTATTTCATAGAAGTACTAAAAAAGTATAATATAGATAAGTCTAAAATTACATATATTCCAAACTTTGTTTCAGAGGAGAACTTTTATGAATATAAAAAAGAAAGAATATGTGATGTAAAAAAGCAGCTTAACATACCTTTAGATAAATTTGTAGTTTTAGGTGTTGGTCAGGTTCAGACCAGAAAGGGAGTACTGGACTTTATTCAGGTTGCAAAACAGCTGCCTGATGTGCAGTTTGTCTGGGCCGGAGGTTTCTCATTTGGATCCATAACATATGGGTATAAAGAATTAAAAAATGTTATGGAAAATCCTCCAAAGAACGTAAAGTTCACCGGAATAATCAGTAGAGAAAAAATGAATGACATATATAATGCAGCTGATTTAATGTTTTTACCATCCTATAATGAACTATTTCCCATGTCGATTCTTGAATCAATGGCGCTGAGAAAGCCTGTTCTTTTAAGGGACTTAGACATTTATCACGGTATTTTATATGATTACTATTTAAAGGGAAATAATGTTTCGGATTTTGCTGAAATTATAAATAAAATTAAGAATGATAAAAAACAGTATAAAATATGCTGTGAAAGTTCATGGCAGTGTCATGAACTTTATTCTAAAAAGCATGTGCTGAAAATGTGGAAAAACTTTTATGATAATATTTACTTTACTCAAAGTAAAATAAAACTCAGGAGCCGTTTAAATGAAAAATAAGATCTTTAATTCTTTTGTTGTTATATTATGTATTACAATCTTTATTTCGTTTTTCATTTTTTCTAATGGATTCAATTCTCTTGGGAATCAATTTTCTGCAAGTCCTGTAATTACAAAAAACCTTTAGAGTTATTTGGGAATTTTGTATATAAGCATATATATAATGAGGGCTAAAATTACTCCTCCCCCAACATCTATAACTGAATGCTGTTTTATTAAAACAGTAGAAGCACATATGGAAGCCATTGCAATAAAGGATACTGCTTTTGTTTTCCTTGCATCCTTTAATTTATCACAATTTATTAAAGAAGCATGAACCCCTATTGCATTGGCTACATGAATGCTTGGAAATACATTATTAGTTCCATCAATGCTGTATAGGAATGCTACTAATCTGGAAAATATATCTCTGCTTGTTATTATTGGTCTTGGAAATTGGGCATTTGGATATATAATAAATATTATGTATGATATACTCATGCTCAAAGCAAGAAATAAAACAAGCTTATAAAAATCTTTTTTCGATTTAAATCCTAAATATAAAAGTCCTATTGCCATATATACAAACCAAAAGAAATAAGCTATTACAAATTCTTTAACAAATGGAATATAGTAATCCAAAAAACAGTACATAATATGTTTGGGAATTATTGTACCCTTTAAATATTCAAACCATAAAATTAACAGTAAAAAAATGAATAACCATAAAAAATGACTGTATTTTCTTCCTATAATTCTTTCAGCAATCTCTTCATTAACCATGCAGCTTTTCTCCTCATATTTTTATAATAGGATTATATTCATTATATGATATAAATGTCAAATCTATTTAACTTTATAAGTTAATCCCTTAGTGGTTAATGTTTTCTTTATAATACCTTTGTTTTCAGCCCATTTAATTGCACTTTCCAGATCATTATCAGATGGCAGTACATCTACTCTATACTTAGGCAATACAATATTTCCCTTCATATCCTCGGAATAGCCAACAAATTTAATCACTGTAGCTTCATATTCAGAAATAGGTGTATTGTTAACATATTCAGCAGCCTGATTATATGCTTTATAAAAGGCTTTTATAGCTTCTGCTTTATTATTAATACTTTTTTGTGTAAAAGCAGATACTGCCGGAAGCAGCTTTTGAGAACTTGTTTTTCCAAGCAGTATTGCTCCATCCTTTAGTGCAGAACTTGAAAATGGTTCTGGAAGCAGCGCCAAATCTACCTTGCCTGCTTTTAACATCTCTAACCTTGTTGGTATAGCCGGTATAGAAACTTTTTTAACTTCCTCAGGTTTTATAGAACTGTTTTCTAACATTTTATCTAGGGAATATTCAATTACAGTTTTTTGTGAAATAGCCACAGTTTTTCCTTTAACATCTGCTATTGATTTTATCCCAGATTGTTTTGATGCAACAAGCATAAAGTCTCCATCTGTAACTCCAGTGATTTTAAGATCAATGCCTGCATTTTGATAAAGGCATACAGCCACTTCATCTGTTGAAACTCCATCCAAATTTCCTGTCTGCAGTGCTGCATCCCTGTCATTTGCACTTTTAAACACTTGAAGTTTTACATCTACTCCATTTTTATCATAGAATCCTTTTTCTTTAGCTATAATAAATGGTACAGCATCTACTGACGGCATTAATCCAATGTTTAAGGTTTGCTTTCCGTTTTTATTATTTGCTGTGACACCTGCTGATTTATTATTTGATGATGCACATCCAAATAATGTTAAAGTCAGTACTAACGTAATTGTAATCGATAATGTTCTTTTAAATTTAAGCATATTGTCCAACCTTTCTTACATTTATTGCATATTGCAAAGTATTTCATCTAATGATTTAATAAGATTTTCTATATCTTCTTCTGTTATTATTAGAGGCGGCTGAAATGCCAGCACATTTCTGCTTTCCCCATTTTTACCCACTATGATTCCCTTATCTTTCAGCTGTTCAAGAATTATATCTGTTTCTTTGACTGCAGGTTCCATGTTTTCTTTAACCAATTCAGCACCCATCATTAATCCAAGACCTCTTACATCTCCAATTATTTTGTATTTATCCTTTAACTTCAAAAGACCGGCCTTTAATTTATTACCCATAAGTTCTGCTCTTTCACATAAGTTATATTTTTTAATATAACTAAGTACAGCTCTGCCTGTTGCTGCAGAAACAGGATTTCCACCAAGTGTTGAAGCTGATGGGCGGGTAAAAGAGCCTGCAATATTATCTGTAGTTATGTATGCTCCTATGGGCACTCCATTTCCCAGTGCTTTAGCCATTGTCATTATATCTGGTACTACATCATAATGTTCAATAGCAAACATTTTTCCAGTTCTGGCAAACCCAGTCTGGACTTCATCAATAATAAGCAGAATGCCATATTTATTTAATACCTCTTTTAGAACCTTAAAGTATTTTTTTGGTGGAGTTATTATACCACCATTGCCTTGAATTGTTTCAGCTATCATGGCAGAGACTCTGCCTGATGTGTTATTTTTTATAGTTTTCTCTACTGCCTCAACACATTCCATGCCACATTCACCGCAAGCATTCTTAAATTTACATCTATAGCAATAGGCATTTGGTACAAAGTGAATTCCACCCACTGGATTAGAATCTGTTCTCCACATTCCTATGCCGGTTACACTCATTGTGAGCTTTGTTCTTCCATGAAGTCCATTGTTTAAAGCCAAAATTTCACTTTTATTTGTATATAATGATGCAGCTAGCAATGCTCCTTCATTTGCTTCGGATCCTGTTCCGCAGAAGAAGGTTCTTTTTAAATCACCAGGCGCTGCCTGAGAAAGCTCCTCTGCTAAATTTACCATAGGCTCAGTAAGATAGATAGTTGTAGTGTGCTGCAGGGTTTTCATCTGATCTATGGTCTTCTCCAGAATTTCCGGATTGCAGTGTCCACAGTTCATTACAGAAACTCCTGAGTAGAAATCTAAATATTTTATTCCTTCACTATCATATAAATATTGCATTTCACCCCTAACAAGTTCAGGCGGCTTCTTGTAAAAATGATTTGAGCAAGGGATTAAATATTTCTTTCTTTTCTCAATTGTAACATCTGGTCCTAAGTAATTATTATTCATAAATTTATCCCTCCTAATTAAAGTTCAGAGCTTGAAAACTCTGTCCCCTTTTTGTTATATTTTTTAATAATTCAGATTTACCCATTACATCCTTGTTATCTAAAGCCTGTCTATAAATTTTAACTACTTGTCCTAAAACTTCTGGCTTATAATGTTGTCCTTCTATTCTTACTGCCTTGACTCCTAGATTTGACAATTCATCAATTATGTTAATAAAACATATATCCTTTGCAGCTAATATATGATTTCTGCAATATTGGTCAACATAAACAGGATGTTTAAATCCTTTTTCATCTACAAGTTCATTAAATTCCTTTTCGCAGTATTTTAAGCACCAATCTTTTGATGTTGTATCATGTTCACTGGCATAAATACAGTGTTCCAAATACATTACTGTGGGAGCTCCTTGTACTATAATCTCCACTGGAGTTTTAGTATGCAAAAGCATTTCCTTTAACGCGTCAGCTGTTGATTCAATGGATGCTGTTATTCTATGAATTCCCATGTCTTCATAAAATTCAGCTGCTTTAGTGTTATAGCAATTAAGTGAATATTCTCCAATCATTTTTAAATTGCTATTTTTAAATTCTTCTGCTGCCCCTATATTAGTCACTATCAATCCTTCTATTCCAGCCTGTTTATACGATTCCATCATTGCTGAGTAGTCAGTAAACTCCCTTGGGAACATCATTTGTGGAAGAGCTATAAATACCTTTTTATTATTGGCGTACTCAACCGCTTCCTTTATTTGTGTTTTGGAAAATGGTCTGTCACATCTAAATACATCACCGGGAATATATATTTCATCTGCTCCATTATCAACAGCTGACTTAAATGACTCCATATTATTTACCTTTACAGTTAATAATGGTTTATTATCAGCCTTTGTTTCAGTTTTTAGCTTTTCCTTTAACTGATATAATCTTTCTTCATTCACTTCAAATTCTTCAACGGCTCTGCTAAATATTTTGTGTTCTCTTGATCCATCAAATTCTATATTTTTACTTCCTGGTACCTTGAAAGCATATGCAGTGGATAAATTTCTTGTCCTACTTTCCTGGAGTTTTTCAATTTCATCATCAACATAGTATCCAGTTGGGTCCTCAATATATCTGTCTATGGCTTTTCCGTATGTATTTATAAGCTCTACTAAATAACTGCTGTTTCTCATTCTTCCTTCAATTTTAAATGAGCACACACCAGCTTCAATTAGCTCAGGCAGATGTTCATACATACACATGTCCTTTACAGCCATATGATTTTTCATTTGTTCCTGTGATTTTTCTTCTAATTTATAAGGCCATCTGCATGGCTTAAGACAGAGTCCTCTATTACTGCTTTTCCCAAATAGTATTCCGCTGTAGAGACATTGACTGCCATGAGCTATACACATATCACCATGAACAAAATATTCAAATTCCATATAAGTATCTTTTGAAAGTCTTTTAATGGTTTCAAGGCTCATTTCTCTTGAAGTTACCACTCTCGATACCCCTATTTTATATAAAGCCTCTATTGTCTGCTGGTTATGCACATTCATCATAACACTAGAATGAATTGGAATAGATATGCCCATTTCCCTAATTAATTTTACTGCACCAACATCCTGTACAATAAATCCATCGGGTTTTACAGTCTGCAAAAAACTTAGATACTCTCTGGCGCCTTCTATTTCAACGTTACTCATCATATTATTAAATGTTATATATACTTTTTTCCCTAATGAATGTGCCATTAAAACAGCCTGTTTAATTTCATCATTTGATAAATTGTAATCTTTTCTATGCATTCTCATGTTAAATTGTTTTCCGCCAAAATATACTGCATCGGCACTGCTTTTAACGATTTCAGTAAAATCCTTAAAAGTTCCTGCTGGCGCTAAAAGCTCTATGTTTTTCCCACAAAATAATCTGCTCATTTATCTTCCCCACCTATATTTTTTTACATTTATTATCATTTAAAAAGTTCCTATATATTTTAATCTACATTACATAATTTATCAACTATGTAATGTATAATAATAAAAGGCAAAAGTAAACATATATAAATGTTCATATTTGCCTTTTTATTAATTATTTAATTTTAATTTTTTATCTTAGGCTGCTGCTTCAGCTTCCATGTTTTCATTTGAGTCCCTATTCATTATATAATACAAAGTTCCTGTTACAATGAATCCCACAAAGAAGGATATATCCATGCCATTAAAGTATTTAAGCATTATTGGACTATATAACGGAATTCCAAATATCTTTGTATTTCCAGTAAAACTTGTAAGTGCTGCTGCAACAAATCCAATACTGTAGGCGATAACTCCAATTTTATTAAAATTAGGAATTATATTATTTAACTTATAAAGATCCACTATTTTATAGTCTCTTTTACGTATAATATAATAATCTACTGTTACAATTGCAAACCAAGGTGCCTGCCAAATAAGAAGTGATATTAAAAAAGTATGAAATACTGAAGCTATGTCACTAACAAAGATTGAATAACCTGTTAGGAAAAATCCTAATAATGCAATACCTGCTGTCCACTCTACACGAGTTCCCTTTTTCCAAATAACCTTTGCAGATAGTCCTCCGTTTACTAAATTCAATACATTAGCACTGAATAAGCCTGCAAGAATAATAAGAAGAGCTGGAAGTGCAAAGCCTGGTACAGATTTAGCTATATGTAATGCGGGGTCCACACCTTGAAACTTTGTGCTGAATACGGCTCCTATAGTTTCCAGCCATATTCCTATAAATGCTCCTACAATAGCAGGTACCCAAAATATTAGTGAGTTATCTTTTTTGTCTTTAAATTTAAAGTATCTTGAGAAATCTGAAGCATATGGGCTCCACGAACCTAAAAAGCTTATACCAACAGATCCTACTGCTGAAATCCACATACTCCAGTAGTTAAATGAACTTCCGCTGGCTGCTCCTGTGGCTGAAGTTGTCCAATTTATATCTTTCATTGCTATAAAAGTCATTATTATAATCAATATAGACATTGGTATAACTAATAAAGCCTCTATTTTTTTCATTAATTTAAAATTAGTTAAACCAAAGACAAGCTGCAGAGAAATTATTAATAAAAGAATAATTGCTTTTAATAGAAATGGAGTTGGGATTCCCAGTAGTTTTATTATCTGATAACAAGCAAGGGTTGCCAGCATTGTATTGGCTGCAAACCATCCAATGGTGGATATGAAGTTAAAGAAACTTGTTATAGACGCTCCTTTAATTCCTAACCCGTAACGAGTCAAAAGCATTTGCGGTGCTCCATGCTTTCCCATTACTGAAGTGGTTCCAATCATTAATCCCCCTATTATATTCCCAACTATAATTGCTAAAATTGCTCCTTTTAGATCTAATCCAAAAACAGCCACTGAAAGTGCTCCAACTGCCCAGGTACTGGCCATCATTTGAGAGCCTGCCCATATCATACCTATGTCCCAAATGGATGCTGTGCGCTCTGATTCTCTCAACACTGGCGCTATGCTTTGTTCTTCTGCACTTCCATCACCTATGGTATCTTGGATTTGTTTTTCTAATGACGCTATACTTTCTTCATCCCTGATAATTTGTTTTTCCATTATATTCACCCTTTCCTATATTATTTATTAAAGTTAATTGTCTCACCTAATAGTTGAGTTTTTGGAATACTGGTTTCTGCAATAACATTGCCGTTTTTTATTACAGTGGTTATGGTTGAAAGCTTCCTAATAGCATCCCACTTATCTGATGCATTAAGTATAATCAAATCTGCAGGCTTGCCAACTTCTATTCCATATTTATCTTCAACACCAAGTGTGTGTGCAGCATTTTTTGTTACCATATCAAAGCATGCCATAACTTCATTTCTCCCAGTCATTTGAGAAACATGTACTGCCATATTGGCTGGCTGAAGCATATTGCCAGTTCCTAATGAATACCATGGATCCATTACGTCATCATATCCAAGGCTGACGTTAACACCATTCTGCCATAATTCCTTCACCCTTGTTACACCCCTGCGTTTTGGATATGTATCTAATCTCCCCTGGAGAGTAATGTTTACTAATGGGTTAGAAACAAAGTTTATTCCTGATTTTTTTATAAATCCCATTAATTTAAAAGCATAAGCATTATCATAACTTCCAAAAGCAGTAGTATGACTTGCTGTAACTTTATCTCCCATTCCAGTTCTAATAGCTTCTGCTACAACTACTTCAAGGAATCTTGAATTAGGATCATCTATTTCATCACAATGTATATCAATAAGTTTGTTATACTTTTCAGCTAATTTGAATGCAATCTTTACAGATTCTACTCCCATATCTCTTGTGAATTCATAGTGAGGTATGGCTCCTACTGCATCTGCCCCCATTTTAAGTGATTCTTCTAAAAGATAAGCTCCATTATTGAAGGAAGTTATGCCTTCCTGTGGAAATGCTACTATTTGAACATTAACTAAATCTTTGAATTTTTCTTTAACTTCAAGAAGTGCTTTTAGAGCTGTTAAGTTTGGATCTGTGGTATCCACATGTGTACGAACATGAAGAACGCCCTGAGCTGCATGCCATTTAAGAAGAGTTGATGCACGATTAACTACATCCTCATGAGTAAGGGTTTGTTTACGAAGTGACCATGTTTCTATTCCTTCAAATAATGTACCACTTTCATTCCATTTAGGTTCCCCTGCTGTTAAAGTAGTATCTAAGTGAACATGTGATTCTATGAAAGGAGCTGATACCATACAATTATTTGCATTAATTTCTTTTGCTGAACTTTGTTTTATTTCATTTGAAATTTCTGCTATTTTGCCCTCTTTAACTGCTATATCAACTTTCTCTCCTTCTAGTAGTGCTGATCTTATTATTAGGTCATACATAATATTTTTCCTCCTGCATATGATATTTTTGGATAAATAAAAAAGAGATTCCCATACAGAAATCTCTTAATTAGTTCATTATTTATTTGGCAACTAAAGATTAATCAGCATAATCATACTAAACTTATCTCAATTTGCCTTTGAACATGATTGTAAGATCTCTGTCTTTACTTTTAATCAATATCAAACATAATATGAATTTATATCAATTTAATAAATAAGTTACCATAATATTAATCAATTGTCAATATCTTTTCGGTTTTTATTTCATCTTCAAATTTGTCAAAGGAATAAAATAGTGTATAATATAACTATAATTAACAGATAATGAAAGTTAGGTGATAATATGAAACCTGTAATTATGTTTATAACTGATTGGTGCCCTTACTGCAAAAGAGCACTGAATTGGATGGAAGAGTTAAAAAATGAGAATCCGGAGTATACTAATGTTGATGTAAAAATAATAGATGAAGAACGTGAACCTGATGTGGCTAAACTATATGATTATTATTATGTACCTACTTATTATGTTGACGGTGTTAAAGTACATGAAGGTGTTCCTTCTAAAACCATAATCCAGAATATATATGAAAAAGCATTAAAATAAAGGCTCTCCAGTGGTATGTAATACTATTATGTTACCACTGGAGAATTTTTTAATACTTTAGAAATGTTATTATAAATTTTGTTCCTTCACTAAGTTTGCTTTGCACTTCTATAATTCCATTGTGGAATTCAATTATGGACTTGGCTAGCGCCAGCCCAATACCTATAGAGTCACTTTTTTTTGCGGTTTTTGCCTTATAAAATCTTTTAAATATATTTGGCAAATCCTCTTCACTTATGCCTTCACCTGTATCCTCTATTATTATTCTCCTATAAATTGGATTCTCATCCAACTTAATATGAATTTGGCCGCCGCTGTCTGTATGCTCAATGCCATTTTTTATAATATTATTTAAAGCTTCCTCCATCCAAAGCCTATCGTGTGAAAAAAATACATCCTTTTTCCCATTGAATATTATATGAACTTTCTGTTCTAAAGCTTTACTGCTCAGTGCATCCATAGAATCTTCTATAGTTTCAGCTAAACTCTGGCTTTCTTTATTAAATTCTATTGCTCTGGCATCAAGTTTTGCCAGCTTAAGAATATTTTTTATTAACCAGCTCATTCTATATAACTGGCTTTTATCATTTAAAAGAAATGTTCTCCTTTGCTGATCAGACAATTGTTGATTTAGCATAATATCGTTATATACAATCATTGATGAAATTGGGGTTTTTAACTGATGTGATATATCAGATAAAAGGTCAATTAAAAATTGCTTTTCTTCTTTTAATTCATTAATATTATTTCTTATGGTCTCTCTCATAGAGTTAAATGAATTGGCAAGCTTTGAAAAATCTCCTTCCCTGTTTTCACCTATGGATATATCATAGTCCCCCTCTACAACTTTATTTGCCCCAACTGTTAATCTTCGTATTCTGTCATAAAAAAAACCAAACTGAAAATAATTTAAAAATAAAAGAGTAGCCGCCATGACAATAAAAACAAACAATATTTCAAAATCACTTCTTTTAATAGTTACGTTGATGTATGGAAAAATTGATCCATCCAGGTTCCTATTAATTCCATATTCATCCAAAAGTGATTTTCCCCTGGAAGCTTCTTCACTAGATATTTCTTTTGTAATCATAGGCATGATCTCTTTTTCCATATCAGGATTTTTATCTATTACCCTTATTGCAATAGCTCCCATAGTCTTTGAGTAATCTTCCTTTAAATTGTCATAATTAACCTTTAAAATTAAAAAATTTATTGTGAAAAATAAAAAAAGAGAGAAATAAGCACAGTAGAACTTATTTTAATCTCAGTATTGGCAATATATTTCTTCATATTATCTGCTTCTCCTTACCCACGTCTTTATCCCATTTATATCCCAATCCCCTTTGCGTAACTATATATTTTGGTTCTTTGGGATTGTCCTCTATTTTTTCTCTTATTCTCTTGATATAAACAGATAAAGTATTTTCATCAAAAAAGGCATCCTGTCCTTCCATTAATTCCTTTAATATTTCATCCCTTTTCAATAAAATGTGTGGTTTACTCATAAATATAAATAAAAGTTTATATTCCTGTGCCGTAAGAATTACCTTTTTCTTATTCTTATTTACAATCATTTTAGATATATCAATTGAAATATTTCCGCTTTTCAATACATTACCTATAGATGCATTTAATGAGTTTCTTCTAATGAGTGCTTTAATTCTTGATAATAATTCTCTCACTCCAAATGGTTTAGTTATATAATCATCTCCGCCTATTTCAAGTCCCAAAACTAAATTTACCTCTTCATCCAGGGCAGTTAAAAAAATTATGGGTACATTACTGCTCTCCCTTATATACTTGCACAACTCATATCCATTTCCATCCGGCAGATTTACATCTAATATTATTAAATCAAACTGTTCATTGTTAAATAATTTTTCCCCATTTATAACTGTAGAAGCCCTCAATACTTCATAGCCTTCAGATTTAAGTGTAAACTCTATGCCAATAGCTAATGACTCATCATCTTCCACTAATAAAAGCTTACTCATATTTTCACCCCATTATTTACTTATAAGTTTATAATACACATCTTTCTAATTATATAAAAGAGAAATTACCTAAGTAATTTCTCTAACTTTCTTCTCTAATTGTATCTATTAAGTTATCCTTGTTAACTCTGGAAAGCGGCGATAATACTGATAGATATCCAATTGCTATGGCACATATTGAAGCGATTATTATAGCATTCCATGGTATTCCCCAGCCAAACTCTCTTACTCCTGATAGTCCTCTGAACAGTACATAAGATAATCCGCAGCCAATAATAGAACCATAAATGGCCCCTATTATGCCATACAAAAGTCCTTCTAATACAATAATTTTTTTCAAGCCCCTTTGAGTTAAGCCTATGGACTTCAATGTAGCAAACTCTCTTCTTCTAAGAATTATATTTGTAGTTAATGTATTTATAATATTAACACTGCTTATTAATGATACTACTATTACAAATCCATAAAGTAATATTTGGACCATAAGAACAGCTGAGTTTTGGCTTCTATTTTTATCAATTTTATTAATTACTGTCAGTGATGGATATGGTTTTATAATATTATCCAACTGTTTATTTACACTTTCCTCATCTTTAATGTTTTTAATTACGATATCTAGTCCAGTTAATTTAACAGCTTCTTTTCCTGATATTTTTTTCGCCACATCTTCAGTTGTAATTAGCTTTAACACCGCAGGATCTCCATAGAAATCAAAAGGATCTTCTTTTAACACTGCTAACACCTTAACTTTATTTATTTTCCCTTTTCCAAATTCCACAGAGGCATTAGAACTATCTGAATTTTGAAGCAGTATCTCATCTCCCACCTTAAAATCTGCTACAGGGCCCACATAAGTTTTTTTTGTTTTATCATTATAAAATTTATTTTTGTTTATCAGTATTACTCCATTTTCACTATTTAATTTATTTATATCAATTTCTCCAGAATCTAAATATTTTTTTGAATCTTCCAATGCATTGTTATCATAAGATGCTATTGACGAATTAATTCTGGTCATACTCTTTTTATTATAAGATATGTCCTTATATATGGCTCCTATATCTTTCACTTCATTGACTTTTTTGTCTGAGTCAATTGCTGCTTGAAAGTAATTGTATCTTCCATATACATTATAAACCTTTTGTACTGTATTTAATGATTTTATATCTTTTATCAAATTTTCATCTATTGGTGATTTAATATCACCAGTGTCATTTTGTATCACTATGGAGTAATTTACCTTAGTTGATTCATTAGTAGATGTTGAAATTTTAAGTGACATATCTGTAAAAGACTTAAAAGCCACAAGCAGCATTACACTTATAACTATTGAAAAAACTGTTATTCTATATCTTTTTTTATTTCTTTTTATATTTTTAACAGCAAGTGCCCCTTCAAAACCAAATAATTTTTTAATAATAGTATTTTTTGTTCTTTTAATTTTCTCCTTTTTTATAGCTGTTCTACTGCTTATAGCCATGAGAGGAGATATTCTTCCCGCAAAAAAAGCAGGTATTAATGCAGATATATAAACTGATACCAATCCTACCAATGCACTTATTCCCAGTATGCTAGTTGATATAACAACCTTAGTAAACTTTACCGAATCTCCGCCTATTAATTTAAATGCAATGTTAATTCCATAAGTAGCAATAATTCCACATAACAATCCAATAGGTATACCTATTGCTGCTAAAATTGTAGCTTCTCTTAATACTATTTTTCTAATCTGCTTAGGTGTTGACCCAACGGCTCTTAGCAGTCCAAACTGTCTCATTCTTTCTACAATGCTGATTTGAAATGAGTTATATATAACAGATATAGTTGCAATTACCACTATGCCAATTATTACACCAACTGCTATGAATAAGCCCGCAATATTAGATCCATCATCGTAGGCACCTTGTGCTGTAAGAAGATACTTATTTTCTTGAATAGTCTTATCTGTACCAAATCTTTTAAATTCCTTTACTGCCTCTTTAAGATTAGTTTTTTTGCCTATTTCTATTAATAGTATTGCATTTTCCTTATTGATATTGTTGTCCTTTGTGAGAATAACCCCAGATTGATCCATTTGACTTTTTATACCGTCCTCCAGTATTCCCACAAGAGTATATTCTTTACCCTTAATATTAATTTTACTTCCTAGTTTTGCATCTTTATCAATATATCTCAGCACCCATTTTTCAATGGCAATTTCACTATTATTTTTAGGGAGTCTACCTTCCCTTGGCTTATATGGTAATAACTCTAATGCTCTATCCGT
The DNA here is from genome assembly GCA_029256485.1 of Clostridiaceae bacterium. The sequence continues at coordinate 29,461 of JAQSXU010000017.1, read as the reverse complement.
GGCCAGTATTTCATCAGTGCTTAATTTTTCTCCAAATTTAACAGTTTGGCCTTTTGCTATAAGTCCGCTTCTTGCCACCTTAGGGTTATTAATAATCTTTGAAATAATATCATCAGTGACCTTAGTAAATGCTAAATGGTAGGAGCCATAATTTTCCTTTGCATAATCAATTTGTTCTTCTTGAATTCCCTTTAAAAAAAGTCCTATGGAGGATATTAGTGCCACTGATAAGATAATGCCTACTATTGTCAATACAGTTCTTTTTTTATTTGTTTTTAAATATTTACCTGTAATTTGTTTATAGCTCTTTATCAATTCTCATTCCCTCCTTAGTTATTTTTTAAATACTTATCAGAAATTATTTCCCCATCTTGAATTGTAATTATCCTGTCGGCCATTGAAGCTAAATTTATATCATGAGTAATTAAAATTAATGTTTGATGATATTTTTTTGCACTAAGTTTTAATAATTCAATGACTTCCTTTGAATTTTTACTATCCAGGTTTCCAGTGGGCTCATCTGCAAGAATTATTGATGGTTTATTTAAAAGTGCTCTTCCAATGGAAACCCTCTGCTGTTGCCCTCCAGACAGTTCAGATGGAAGATGAGTTTTTCTTTCGCTGAGTCCCAATAGTTTAATTATGTCTTCTAAATAGTTTTCATCAACGCTGTCATTATCCAGCAAAGCTGGCAGTGATATATTTTCTTCCACGTCTAAAACTGGTATCAGATTAAAAAATTGAAACACAAATCCTATTTTTCTTCTTCTGAATATAGCCAGTTTCTCTTCCTTATAGTCATAAATACTTTCACCGTCTATTACTACTTTTCCGTCTGTAGGTCTGTCTAAACCGCCCAGTAAATGTAATAATGTACTTTTACCGGATCCTGAAGCTCCCACAATGGCAACAAATTCACCCTTATTTACAGATAAATTTATATTTTTAAGGGCTTCAACCTTGTTTTCTCCCTTTCCATAGGTTTTATTTAAATTCGCAACTTTTAGTATCTCCATGGTTTTTTCTCCTTTTTCAATTAAGTATACTTCAATTATAGCCATGGCCTAACTTATGTTCCATGTCTACTGACTTACAATATAAAAAAACATCTTACAAAATTGTAAGATTGGAAATAATATTTTTTAATGCAGATGAATTAATTACTTTATAAAAGCTGAATAATTCCTTTTAAAAAATAAAAAGCACCTATTTTTATAAATAGATGCTGATAGATTTGTATTTTTGAAAATAATTTATAACTGGTATTAATGAGCAATCCCAGATATAGCAAATTTATTACCATTAAAACCAATTCCAATACTTTCTTCCCCTTTAACATAAAGTAAAGCTTGATGTCCATCAGGAGAAGTAGTGGTAGCACTTAACTTCCATCCATACTCTTCCAATAGTGAAACATAGTCATTTTGAAAATTATCTGGAAGTGATGAACTTGCATACAAGTAAGTTACTGCAGTATTCCCATTGGGAAGAGAAAATGTTGAAACATCATAATTAGTTGCATTTTTCGGCATTGGTACATCTGATAGTTGAAGAAAAAATTCTGCATTTTTATCTATAATTATAGCATCCTTGCCATCCCAGGCTCCAGTGGCATCAACATGATATCCATCAGGTGTTATTGTAGAAACTGCCATTTTCCCATCTAATTGTAAATAGTAATTTCCTACCCAATTACTACATACCATTTGTCCATTAGAATTAAAATAATACCAAGAACTACCGATTTGTTTCCATCCTATGGCCATATCTCCACTTGGATTTAAATAATAATCTGCCCCTTGTATAGATTTCCACTCAACTGCCATTGTACCATCTGATTCAAAATAGTACCACTTTCCCCCAATTAATCTCCATTCCTTAGCTAAAGTCCCATCTGCTTCAGTATATGTCCATTTTCCATTTGTTTGTGTCCAAGCACTGCTTGCAAAAACACCACTACTAAATATTATAGTTGCAAATAAAGCAGCAGCTATAGCCTTTTTAAATTGATTTATCTTCATAAATTTATCCCCCTACGTTTTTTGTATTACTTAAAATTTATCGTACAAAATAGACATATCCTTTAACAATATTTTCCTACATGTTTCTACAATTTTCCTCATCTTTCTTTAATTGTATAAATAAAAAAGAGCCCCGAAGGGCTATAAGATAAAAATATAAGGTATTTTAAATGAATATTATAAAAAAGGATATTTTAATTCTTGCCACAATTATTTTATTTATACAAAAGTAATTAAATTACACGGATATAGTTCTTTTATAATATGCATATATTAAGTTTGTCCAATCTTTGACTAATCTTTACTATCTCTTCGGAATATAAGCATACATTTTTCTTTGTTAATCGGTTTAGTTCTGCCCTAAGTATTTCAATTTCCTCTTTCATTTTTCAGTCCAAACTTTATAGTCTTACATATTTAAACAATGTTGGTAATTATAGTACAATGTTGTATGTGATACAACATATTAAAGTATTAAATAATTGTAAGAATATAAAAAAATCACGGTAATTCTTTAATTAAAAAGTATCACCGGGACCTTTTTTCTATAACTTAAACCCTGAAGTTAAAACTGTCAAATTCTTAGCCATATCTGAAAGCTTTTTAGTGGTTTGCTCCATTTCTGACATAGTACTTAGTTGTTCTTGAATACTTGCACTAATGTTTTCAGTACCATGGGCAATTTCATTTGTAGTAGAGGTTATGTCACTTATTGCTTTTTCTAATTCTTTAGAACTCATTGCCTGTTGTTCATTTGCATTATCAATTTGTACTATTTGATTTACAATATCCTCTATATTGATTATTATATTATTAATACTATCACTGACCTCTGAAGCCTTTGAAACACCATGAGAAACCTTTTCCTCAACTTGATTTACAGATTCTACTGCAGATGATGATTTTAATTGATTTTCACTTACTAAATTTGCTATTTGTTTTGCGGCTTCATTGCTTTCATCAGCAAGCTTTCTTATTTCGTCAGCTACAACACTAAAACCTCTGCCAGCTTCACCAGCACGGGCTGCCTCAATGGCAGCATTTAAAGCTAATAGATTTGTCTGCTCTGATATACTAGTTATTATCTCAACAATTTCTCCTATCTTTTGGGAAGATGTACCCAACCCTTCCATGATTTCTGCCACTTCTTTTGATGATGAAGCAATTTCATTTATTGAAGAAACTACCTCTGTTATTTTTGCAGCGCCATCTTCTGCTGCAGCTTTAGCCTTTTTACTATTTTCAGTGGTCTTCTTACTTGCAACTGAAGTAGATTCCGAGAACTTAGTTGCCTCTGAAAGACTTGCATTAGTTTCCTCGGTGACTGCAACACTGTCTGTTACACCTTCTGCAATACTTGTTACATTTTTAGATATCTCATCTAATGAACTTGTAGTTACTGCTGTTGAATTATTTATCTGTTCACTGGATGCGGATATAGTATCAGCTGAAATTGCCACTTCTTTAATTATATTCTGAAGCTTGTCCATAAATGTATCAAAGGAGTTACTTAATTTACCAATCTCATCTTTGCTATTATATGCAATTCTCTGAGTTAAGTCCCCATTACTATTTGAAATCTCCTTTAATTTATCCGTAACTTTTTTAACTGGAGATACAATAGCTCTTGTGATTATAATTGATAATATTAATACAATAACAGCACAAAATGCAATAAGTGCTATTAACTCTATTATAGTAGTTTTATATATATTTTTACTTTCAGTGTAAGTTTGAACTGCAGCGCTTTTTTGCTTGCCAATAACTGCATTAAGAGAAGTGTCTATGTTGGATCTTGCTCTTTCATAATTTGTTCCTTCTGTTGACATTGCTAGCATCTGGTTTTCAGATCCGCTTTGTTGAGCATTGGTAGTATTTCCTGCCTTATCAATTAGTTCATTGTAGGCTTTTGTATAAGCTGCATAGTCTTCCATTAGTGATTTATAATCTGCATTATTTTTGTATTTTTCAAAGCTGTAATCAATAGTCTTTTTCAAAGAATCTATATCACTTTGAGCAGACTGCTTTGAAATTGCGTCCTGAGTATTTGTCGAATCCTGTATTCTTGGCATGATAGCATCTATTGCACCTTTTGCATCCTCAAAATCTAAAATTGGAACCAATCTTGAATTATTAAGTTCCATGATTTGAGAATTAACTTTAGATATTGCCCCAATACCTAAAAAAGCAATGGCCATTAAAAATATTAAAACACTTATAGATAATACCGCTATTTTATTTGCCAATTTTAAATTCTTAAATAATTTAATATTGCTAAATAGCCCCATGTTCCCAGATGATTTTAAATGCTTATGTGTCTTTTTACTCTTAGATGATTGTTTATTCTCAAATAATTTCTTATTATCAGATGATTTCTTACTACTAGATGCGTTCTTATTCTCAGATAATTTCTTATCCTTATGTAGTTTAATATTACCTAATAATCTCACTATAAGCCCCCCTTTATTATTTTACTTATTTTGAAATATTTATATGTACTTTTTACCATTTTAATAAAATGCATATAAATAATATACCACTTTGAATTATTTATCGTCAAATCATTTGTTTTTTTAATAGTTTCTCTTTTTTATTTTCAATAATATATAATCTATAAAACAATATTGAAGCAGCAACAGCCATTGCAAATACTATTGGCCAAGCATCTATTACCCTTCTATTTTTTATATATATCCCCATTATTGCTGGTCCAACTGAAAATCCAGCACCAGTTATCAAAGGAATAACTGCGTTGAATCTGCCTCTATGTGACATGGGAGTATGATTTGCAATATATACTCCGGAATTTGTAGTATGTAGTATTTCTCCTATAGTCCATATTATAGTAGACACTATAAACATTTGGTAACTACTGATGAAGTACATCATTCCGAAACCAAAGCCATAAAATACCCCTGCTAAAGCTATATTTTGTATAGCTGAAAGCTTTCTAGTTAATTTAGTAATAATAGTAGTAAGAAGAATCACTGTAATCCCATTTGTTGCCATAATCTTACCATAAATTACAGAATAATTTGCTTTACTAAATAAATTTTCTATTTGAAGTGGAATACAAAATGGATATTGTGCATAAACGAAACTATATATCATTGAAAGAAATGCAAAGTATAACAGCAAAGGTCTGTCCAATAATGCTTTTATCAAACTGCCTTTTTCTGCTTTTTCATATTCATTTACTGTTTCCTTTTCATTCTCCTCCTGAGGCTTTGTTTCCCTAATAAATATGTAAATTATAAATATAGAAATTAACACAGCTATGGTATTTCCTATAAACATCAGTTTAATATAATGAATATAAAGGAATCCTGCTATCATAGGTCCAATAGAAAACCCAAGGTTATTTCCAAGATACAGCAATGAATAAGCACTGTTTCTATTCTTTGTATTTGTTAAATCTGCAATCATTGCACCATATGCAGGCTGAGCAATGGAATTAAAAAAAGATGAAAGTATTAAAAAATATGGGATAGCTATAGACTTTCCTAGAAATGCACAGGGCAAATAACATATTGCTGCTAGTCCCTGAAAAATAACCAAAACATTTTTTCTTCCAAAGGTATCAGATATTTTGCCTCCAATTAAAGATCCTGGTACTGTTGAAAAAGAATTTAACATTATAAAAATTCCAATTATGTCATTACTCAATCCAATTTTATTAGATAAGAACATTGTGAGGAACGGCCCCACAAATGCACCTAATGCATTGATAATTCTCACAATAAATAATATATAAATACTAAATGGCAAGCCCCTGTATACTTTAAACGTATCCTTTAGATTCACTGTGTTACCCCCAATAAGTTATACTTACACCATTATAAACCAATATTTAATGGAAAGTATAGCATAATGTTGATGCAATTTGCACATTATATTTTTATATAAAATAAGCTTTAGCAATAAATATAGAATTCATTAGGCATTAAGGAGCGGTATGATAAACATGGATGATCATGAAAATGTACAACTAGAAGAAATAAGACGTGTATATGGTAAAATAAGTCCTTTTGAACTTAAAAATAAACTAATTAACCTGGCTGAAGGTCCAAAGAAAAAAAGTATAAATGCATTATTAAATGCTGGAAGGGGTAATCCTAATTGGACAGCTTCCTTACCAAGAGAAGCTTTTTTTACATTTGGTAATTTTGCAGTTTCAGAGACAAAAAGAGTTTTGGAAAACAATAATCTGGCAGGTATGCCAAGCAGACCGGGAATTGCTTCCCGTTTAAATGATTACCTAAATAAAAATGGCAATTTACCTGGAGTAGATTTAATAAGAAAAATAGTTGAATATGGAGTAAATAAAGGATTTAATGAGGACCGATGGGTCTATGAATTAGTTGACGGTATAATTGGTGACAATTATCCTGTACCTGATCGTATGCTTATTCATATTGAAAAAGTGGTTCAGGATTATCTGATTAAAGAAATGAACTATGACAGCACATCAGAGGATAATTTTAATATATTTGCCGTTGAAGGTGCCACTGCAGCAATGTGTTATATTTTTGATTCATTAATTGCCAATAAGTTATTAAAAGTGGGAGACAGCATTGCAATTATGACTCCAATTTTTACACCTTATCTTGAGATTCCTCATTTAGAAAGATATAATTTTTCAATCACTGAGATAAAAGCCTCAAATTACGATAATGGCATTAATATGTGGCAATATGAAAAATCAGAAATAGAAAAACTTTGTAAAAATGATATTAAGGCTTTATTTGTTGTGAATCCCAGCAACCCGCCATCCGTAGCCATAAAGCCTGATACCATAAATGATCTGGTTAGAATTGTAAATGAGCATAATCCAAATTTGATGATTATTTCTGATGATGTATATTGCACTTTTGTAGAAAACTTCCGTTCTCTGTCAGCATACTTACCTTTTAATACAATTGGGGTGTATTCATTTTCAAAATACTTTGGAGTTACTGGGTGGAGGCTTGGAACTATCGCAATTCATAAGAAAAATGTTTTTGATAAATTACTGCAGCTGCAAAGTGATAAAGATAAGGAAGAACTTTATAGAAGGTATGAAGCCCTCTCCACAGATCCAGAAAAAATATGCTTTATAGATAGAATTGTAGCAGACAGCCGTCAGGTTGCTTTAAACCACACAGCTGGCTTATCCACTCCACAGCAGATCCAAATGGCATTTTTTTGCATATTTGCTTTAGTTGACAAGGAAAATAATTATAAAAAACTTACTCAAAATATTTGTCACCGTCGTGAAGAACTTTTATATAAAGGCCTTCATATGGAGTTAAAACATAATCCATATGATGCGGCTTATTATACAGAATTTGATTTGCTTCAGTGGGCGAGTGAAACCTTTAATCAAGACTTTGCAGATTATTTGCAGAAGAACTACAAACCCGTTGATATACTTCTAAGATTAGCAGAGGAATCATCAATTGTATTGTTAAATGGCGGTGGATTCCATGGTCCGGAATGGTCCATAAGAATATCCTTAGCTAATTTAAGAGACGAATCTTATTTAAAAATTGGTGAGTACCTTCATAAAATTTTAGAAGATTATGTTTTATCCTGGGAAAATGAGAGAAATAAATAGTGGTAAATACTCGTTGCCAACCGTTTTTACATACTATATACTTAGTGGTGTTGATAGAAAGGAGCTGTATCATTGATGAGTCAAAATACAACAAATAATAACACCACTATAAAAAACGGAATAATAAAAAATAAAATTTATGGAATTTTAAATAATTTTCATGATGACAGAGACTTTACTTTATTTCTAATAGTAGGTCTTTTCACAGGAATAGCCAGTGGAATAAACTCTACAGTGTTTAATAATTTTTTAAGTGATATATATAATCTATCAGCTTCAGCTAGAGGTCTTGTGGAATTTCCAAGAGAACTTCCTGGAGCTCTTATCGTTGTAGTGTTAGGTGTACTCTCTTTTCTAGGAGACATAAGGACTGCAGTGATAGGAATGATTTTTGCTTCACTAGGAATGATTGGATTAGGTGTATTTTCACCTTCTTATGCCTCTATGTTAATTTGGATGATGACACTAAGTCTGGGTACTCATATTTTTATGCCATTATCCTCTAGTATTGGCATGAACCTTTCCGAAAAGCAATCTTACGGAATGAGGCTTGGTAGGTTTAATGCTTATAATTTAATAGCAACTATTATTGGTTATGCAATTGTATGGTTTGGTTTTAAATATCTTGGATTAACATATAAATGGGCTTTTATAATAGCTGCTTTTTTTTACATTTTTGCTGCAATTTTCCTAGGTCTAATGAATCCCCAAAAGCCAAAGGTAAAGAAAGTCAAATTTATCTTTAGAAAAAAGTATACATTATATTATTGTCTAAGCGTAGTTAACGGTGCAAGAAAGCAAATTTTTCTAACATTTGCTCCTTGGGTGCTTATTCAGGAATATCACGTTGATCCTCCTGCATTTGCCATACTTGGCTTAATAGTTTCTGTTGTGAGCATTCTTACAAGAACTGTAATAGGTAATGCTATTGATGTAAAAGGTGAAAGATTTGTTTTATCTTTAGAAGCCATAGTACTTATAATTATATGTATGGGTTATTCATTTGCAGCAGATATAGCTCCTGCTAACATTGCCGTTATCATTATAGCAGCTTGCTATATCATAGATAATTCAATGAGTGTTGTGGAAATGGCTAGATCCACATATGTAAAAAAAATAGCTATTACTCCAGAAGATGTTACTCCAACTCTTTCAGCTGGTACAAGCTTTGATCACGTAATAGCTATGACTGTTCCATTTATAGGCGGAATATTGTGGGCAAGTTTTGGTTATCAATATGTTTTTATTGCTGCCGCCTTCATTGCATGCATTAATTTATTTTTATCTACAAAAATTAAAATATATTAATCTTTATTGGTTTAGTATAAATGGCCCATTTTTTCCTTTTTCGTTTTAAAATACTTTTCATCGTATGGATTTGTTTTCATTATTAGTGGTACTCTTTCCACAACCTCTATTCCATGCCCTTTGAGTCCCACTAACTTTTTTGGATTGTTGGTCATAAGCCTCATTTTTCTCACGTTTAAGTCGCTTAAAATTTGAGCACCAATACCATAATCTCTCATATCTGACGGAAAACCAAGGGCTATATTTGCTTCTTCTGTATCTAATCCTTGTTCTTGAAGTTTATATGCCTTAATTTTATTTATAAGGCCAATGCCTCTTCCTTCCTGCCTTAAATACAGTAATATCCCTTTTCCCTCTTTTTCAATAGCGGAAAGTGCTGATGCTAATTGTTCCCCACAGTCACACCTTAAAGAATGAAATACATCTCCTGTTAAGCATTCTGAGTGAACCCTTACTAAAACCTCATCATTTGGGTTAATTTCTCCTTTAACCAATGCTACATGATGCTCCCCATTAAGCCTATTAACATATCCTATCATTTTAAATTTTCCATAGGCAGTTGGCAAATTAGCCTCTGCTTCTCTAGTTACGTAGCATTCTCTTGCCCTTCTATAAGCAATCAATTCCTCAATAGAAATGATTTTAACATTGTTCATCTTGGCTAATTCCGTTAATTCAGGCAACTTTGCCATGGAGCCGCTTTCATTTAATATTTCGCAGATAACCCCTGATGAGTTTAACCCTGCCAATGCAGCTAAATCTACTGCCGCATCTACATTGCTGGCTCTTTTCAGCACTCCTCCATTTACTGCCTTAACTAAAAACATATGCCCTGGTACTTTAAAATTCTTCCTAGTTTGTTCTTTTTCAAGCAGCTTTTGTATTGTTAATGTTCTTTCTTCAGCAGAAATACCATTTTTATTTTCCTCATAATCTAAGGATATAGAAAAATCATTATAATTTTTATTTGAGTTTTCCTCTACAATTTCTGTGAAATCAAGCTCCTCTAATCTTTCGGGAAGCAATGCTAAATATATTAGTCCCCCACCATTTTTAATCATATAATTAATTGATTCCTTTTTTACAAGTTCAGCTGCCATTACAAATGCGCCTTCATTTTCTACATTACCATCATCTACCACTATTACTGGCTTTCCTTCTTTTATATCCTTTATAGCATCCTCTATTTTTGCAAACATTTTTTACCCTCCTAAAAATTAATATTAAAACTATTTATCTATATATCCTTTAATAATCACATCTTCACCAATTACCTCATGTGACACTCTTGATAATATTATGGCCTCACTCATTTTCTCAATACCAATACCGCCAACCGGCGTCACAGCCGTATTTCCTCCTACAATCTTAGGAGCCACCGCTGCATAAACCTTATTTACAATACCGCTGTCAAAGGCTGAGCCTAAAACTCCGCTTCCACCTTCTATATAAAGTGAATCTATTTTTCTTTCACCTAATGACTTTAAAATATCTTTAAATTGTATCCTTCCACTTTTTTCTTCCAATTTTAATATATCTACTTTTTTATTTCTTAACTGCTCTTCTCTTTCTCTCGGAATTTTTGTGGAGCATACAATTAGAGTTTTAGTTTTTTCATCTATATGAAGCACATTACTGTTATCAGGCAGATTGCCGTATTTAGATAAAATTACCCTTAAGGGATTTGATGTTTCTATGCCCTCAAGTCTAGTTGTCAATCGTGGGTTATCCAGCCTTACGGTATTTTCACCTACCATAATTGCAGCTACTCTTTGTCTTAAATAATGTACAAATTCTAAGCTTTCATCTCCACTTATCCATTTGGAATCTCCAGTCTTAGTTGCTAATTTTCCATCTAATGTCATTGCCCAATTAGTAAATACAAAAGGAGTTCCATGGATCATATAATGGATATATATTTCATTTAATTCTTCACACTTATCCTTCAAAATATCAGTATATACCAGAATTCCCGATTTTCTAAGTTCATTTATTGCTCTTCCTTTGCTAATGGGATCTTCAATTCCTATGCATACCTTTTTTATTCCGCTTTTAATTATTTCTTTACAGTACTGTAATTGGGGTTCAATATTTAAGTACATTTCAGCATCTAATGAATTTGATCTTGCCTTTTCCAGAACAAGTACCTCGGCAGGTTTTGTGTCATATGATTTAAGATATGCTTCAGATATTATTCCCTTATTTTTTACTATAACCGCCCCAGATAACGGACCAGGATTAACAAGGCCACTGCCATTTTTAGCTAACTCTATGGCCCTCTCCATATAAAGTTTGTCCATTTTTCCCCTTCTTTCATAAATGTTAAATATATTATACACCTAAATAATTAGAAAATTCGCTACTAATTGTTAATTATTGTTGAATAATTATTATCCTTGGATGGTAACGCATTCTAATTAATGTTAATTTACAACTTTCTAAGAAAGTCCACAATTTATGCTGTCTAAGAAAGTCCACAATTTATGCTTTTCATTTTATTGGAATTATAATATAATTATATTAATGCTGAGTTATATAAGTAAATTTTGAAATATCATGTCAATTATCATAATATTATATACAAATTTGAAGGGGGATATTAAATGATTAAAAAACTTAGCAATGGAGAAATTGATTTAGATGCGCTGGAAATTAAAGATGTACTTGACATAGACTTATTACAGAAGTTCCAAGATAATTTTGCCAAAAGTATGAACATAGCCAGCGTAACTATTGATGTTAAAGGTAATCCTATAACTAAACCAAGTTCCTATACAAGTTTCTGCAATTATACACATTCAACTTCCATTGGCGACAGCAGATGTGCTGAATCCCATAAAAAAGGCGGAGAAGAGGCCACAAGGACTGGAAGGCCTTATATCTATACATGCCATGCAGGGTTGATTGATTTCGCAGCACCAATAATGGTAAACGAAAAATCAATTGGTACTATTTTAGGCGGTCAAATTTTATATTCACAATTAGATGAGTCAATTGTAAGAAAAAATGCTAGTGAAATAGGTTTTAATGAGAATAACTATGTAGAAGCTTCCAGAAAAGTAAAAGTAGCAGAAGAAGAAAATGTTAAATCAGCTGCTGAGGTGTTGTACATTGTAGCAAATTCTCTTTCAAAAATTGGATATGAACAGCTTAGCCTTGCTTCTGTTTCTACCAATCTTAGTGAAAATTTTAACCAAATCTCTGCTACCATGGAGGAGCTTGCTGCTTCATCAATAAATGTTACAAATAACCAACATATCTTAAATGAAGAAATAAGTAATATAAAAAGTTTATCAATAGAAATAAATGGTATCCTTGATTCAATAAAAAGTATTGCTGATGAAACCAAATTACTTGGTTTAAATGCAGCTATTGAGGCTGCAAGAGCTGGTGATGCAGGAAGGGGATTTGGAGTAGTTGCAACTGAAATAAGAAAGCTTTCTCAGAGTTCCAAGGAAACAGCTCAATCAATTTCACAGCTTACTTCAAAAATCCAATCCTCAGTTAATAAAACACTTGACATGTCAAGTTCCACACTTGAAACAACTGAGCAGCAATCATCTGCAATCGAAGAGGCTACTGCCAGCGTACAGGAGGTTTCACAATTAGCAGAGGAATTAAATACTTTGGCAAACTCATAGGAAGCTAATTAGCTTCCTATTTATTATTTTAGTCCCCATTATCCTCACCAAATTCCTTTGGATTTCCTGCAATTATTCCAAACCAATCGCTGTATACACCATCATGTACAAAGCCGCATTTCTTAGCGAGGCCGGGTGACATATTATTTGCCTCATTTATTTGTAAAAACGGTGTCCTGCCAGATTTAAGTATCTTATTGATTAGATTCACTGTAACATCAACTGCGTAGCCTTTCTTTCTGTATTGTTCCTTTGTAAACATTATTCCCATGGAATTATCGTTATGAATAAGCACCCAGCATGCTATATCATCATTTACATATATGGCTGAAGAATCCCTTTTTTCTATATCTAGCTTAATTCTTTCCAGGGTGGTTTCATCCCTATAGGTATAATAATAGTCAATAGTTTCCGCATCCTTAATATCAATAGACTTAACAGGATTTTTTATTATACTCATATCGACTTTATTATTTGGATAGTAATACAGTGCACATCTGCTCTCCCAATCAATTTTAAATTTACTTCTTATTTTTTCTGCAACAGATCTATATACTCCAGAAAATCCATAGTAACCATCTTTATACATGGTGCTCAATACTTCATCTAGAAATTGGTCGTTGTCGGTATATATGTAACTAAAATATTCTTTAACTGCAACTACTCCTGTAGGAGATTCTATATTATCTACATATATGTCTGCATCAGGCTCATTTTCCATGAAACCAATTATATTTAAATTTATTATAGGATTTACATTTAAAAAATCAATTATTGCCTTTGAACTTTTAGTCTTTATTATCATATTTTTTTCTCCTTCCATTTTCCCATTTTAAAATACACAATTATAATAAATGCTTCAATAACAACTGACATTGAAATTGATACCCATACACCTATAGTTCCAAAATTTAAAATTTTTGCGAGCAGATATGCCAGTGGAAGCTTCAATACCACATTGGATGCCATAGATGCTACCATGGGCGGAAAAGTATCGCCTGCTCCTTGAAAAACCCCACCGTAAATAGTGGTAGGGGCTGTAAAAATAATACCTACGTACACAATTCTTAAATAGTCCACACCATGTTTTATAACTAATGTGTTGTTAATAAATGCCTTCATCATTGCTGCAGGGATTATTACATAAAGTATTGAAAACAATGCAATGTTTCCCAGAGCAAGCTTCATGCCTTCTTTTATAACCCTATCACAGGAATTTATATCACCTCTTCCAAGACTTTGTCCAACCATAATAGCAATTGCTGTGGACAATCCTACCAAAAAAATAAATGTATAATTAAACAGTTGCCCACCTATTCCAAAGGCTGCTGTGGCTTCTTTACCTCCAACCTGGTACACCAAACTAAACATTAATGTGCCTGTAATAGGTCTAGCTACCTGCTGCAAACATGCCCATGATCCTATTTTTAAAATTCTTATACTGTCTTCAGCAAAGATTTTCAAACTATTGATAAATATTTTTATGTTTGAATCATATATCTTTTTTATTAGACGCACATTAATGGCAATATAAGAATAAAACATTGCAATAACAGCTGCAAAGGCTGATCCCCTTATACCAAATTTAAGTACATTCATAAATAAAAAGCAAAAAAATGCATTTATTATATTTGATACTCCAAAAATATAAAGTGGAGTTTTTGTATCACCGTATGCCTGAAATATAGTTCTTAGAGTTGAGTTTAAAAACACTAAAATTGTAGCAGGGAAAATAATAGTAAGATACTCTTTTGCATATAATAATTCTACTGGACCAGGCTGAAATAAAATCTTTATAATCTCTTCAGCATATACATAACAGGCTATGCTGAGTATTCCTCCAATTATAAGAGACAGCATAATGGATTCCCCGCTGAATTTTCTTACTGAATCCATATCTCCTTCACCAAAGCTCCTGGATACAAGTGCAATTGTACCAGAAGAAACAAGTGTTGAAATAACAAAGATTACACTGGTAGCCGAATTTGAAAGAGATGCAGCAGCTGATTGGCTTGTCCCAAGTTGTGATATAAAATATGTATCCACTGTGCCAAGCAAACTTTGAAGTATCATGCCAAGCATAACAGGCCATGAAAGCTGAAATATTTGCTTTAACTTGCCTTTATGCTCTATTGAATCATTTACTGTGCTGAGTTGGTTCACATAAATACCTCCTTAAATAAAATTATAAATACAATATACTTTATTCCATTTTTTACTTTAAGCCCCCTTATAAAAGTTTATTACAAAATACACTATTAATAAAGGAGAATAGTTATGCAGAATATAGGTATAAATAACTTAATTTCTATTTGTATTGGATTATTCATAATTCTATGCTGCAGTTTAATTTCTTATTTATTTCAAAAACACTTATTTAGCAAATATAAAGACAAGGTGAAAAATATAATAAGTAAAGATAAGAATTCTTAGATTACCCTCGTTTCTTTAGAATTAATGCTGCAAAGAATAATGTGATTTCAAGTCCTGTTTCAACGAATATTGCAATAATAGGAAATGAGTAAAAAGCAAAGGTAACTAAATCCAAGCTATTTTTAAATGAGGTAATGCTGATTACATAGGAAACTAAAATGGCAGGAAAAACAATAGGCTTATAAGTATTCAGCCCTATTATTTGAGATATACCTAGACTAAATGCCCATATCATATTTGCACATGTTACAATTATTCCTCCAATAGCAGTCATAAGCCAAATTGCTTCAACACGTTCAATAAAACCTCCTATATGAATTACTCTGGCTAATTCAAGACTTATATTAATCATATTTTTTGACTGGGGTAGACCGAATACACCAATGCTTCCTACAATAAGTAGAATGATCGTGGAAGCTCCCATGGTTACGGCAATAAACTTTGAAATAAATCCAGTTTCTGGATGACTACAAATTGGAATAAACATTCCCATCATTATACATAACCCTAAAAATGATAAAATTAATGGAGTTGCTGTTAAAGAAGGGCTTAATCCAAGCTCAAGCTGCGGTTTTAATCTGGTGATTTTCATGTCTGGCATAACAAGTAAAAATAATGAAATTAAACTAAATAAATATATGGGTCCTAAAATTTCACATACTCTTCCAATTACTTCTATACCCTTTATTATTCCATAACCAATTACAACATACGAAGAAATTAGAATTATCTCCTCAGGTGTCCTTGGGAAAAATGCTCCGTTTAAAACAAAACTAAGTCCTCTCTGTAAAGCGGCAGAATTTAATAGAAAGAAAATAGAAAATAAAGCTCCTATAAATCCACCTATCCTTTTACCAAAAATAGTTATACTATATTGTATCATATTTTGTCCTGGGAAACGAATTCCCATGTAAGCATAAACTATAGCTAAAAGCACATCCAAAAACCATGCAAAAATTACTGACAGCCATGCATCTCTTCTTGCTTGAAGGATTAGTAATCTTGGAATATGCATAGTAGCAATAGATGTAATTATGCAAAAAAGCAGCCAAATAGTTTGATTTGTACTTATAATTCCTTTTTCACGCATATTCCTTCACCTCAATATAGCATATCTATAGTCTTTCCAGATACCTTTTGCCAATGGGTTCAAGTACTTTTTCTATAAGCTTTATTCCGGTTATCATACCCATGTTGCTGCTTATTTGGATTATTACTGCGGCACACAGTAGAACAACAACGCATATTAATTCTTTCCACATTTTATTATTAAATAATGGTATTCCCTCTATGAGTAAAATTAACAAAATAGTTATTATTAAAAATGCTGTCAATTGCTTTTTGCCTCCTCACTTTTTCCAACTGAAGGGTCCTTAATTATTCCTGTATTAGTTACATCAACTTTATAATTAATATCATATTTTATATTAGGAAATACCTTATCCCAGTCACTTTTTAAACTAACCCATTCTTTTGAATTATTTTCATATATTTTTTCTGAAAATCCAACAAAATCTGTATCATATGTGTTCTGAGCCTTATCAATTAATTTATTTAATTCCTTTTTTAATTGATCTTCGGTGTTATGTTCAATACTACTTATAATTTCTTGAGTAAATGTAATGTTTTTATTTTCCCTAATTGAAACATCTGCTGTACATTCAATTTTAAAATTAATTTCACCATTCGCTGTAACTGGAATTATTTTAGTGCTTCTTTTATAAACATCAACAGTAACATTGTCATGAAGTTCATCCAGCTTCAAAGTAAGTGTAGTCTTATAGGTTTTTGAATTATTATATAACCATAGAAGATTACTGGATTCCTCTTTTGGCAATGTACCTATTAATTTATTATTTTTAAAAACAGCTGTATTTTCTATTTTAATTTTCCCCTTACTATCTTCTTGTGACTTATCAATATCAATTATAGGTGCAAAGCTGGCCCTTGACTCACTATTTGCCCATACTGTATAATCATTTAAGTTTACGGTCATAATAGGTCCGTTTTTTTTATATAATTTCATAATATTATCTATACCCATAGATGTAATGTCTTCATTTGGAATTTTGCTTTGCAGTATTTCCTTAGCTGTTTTATTGGAAACAAGTATCCAGTTAGAGCCTCTAAATTGACGGTCACGGTTTAAATAATCTATTATTTCAGAAATTCCTGATTCGCATAAATCCCTAGACAATACTATTACTTTGGCATGAGAAAAATCCATAATAGTTGAGCTTTTTTTCGAGAAATTCTGCATTGCCTCATATAAAGTCTTACCAGTACTTGTTTGAGTATTAGAGCTATTTGATTTTTCAACATCCATACTTCCTCCACCGGATATCCTGGGATTAACAATTTCTAACGTAACGGAAATAGGCTCATTCCCGGAAATTTTATCAATACCTAATCCAGAGACAACTGAAATTTCACCTAATTCACTTTTGTCATAGCATCCTGTTAACAAGGGAAAAAAAATAAAAAATATAATATTAACTAAAATTACTTTATTTTTAATGTGCATATTCATAATTTTTAGCCTCTTTTGTATTTTCGGGTTTTATATAATATGTTTGGCTTTAAAAAAGATTTTTGCCTTTTTTTGTTATGGAAAGCAGTGGAACTTGGCCTTTCCTCCATGAACCACCATGGGACTCTGATTAAAACGTCTTTAAGATCCTTTAAATTCAAAGGGGCTAAAGGTGAAAGATATTCCACTCCAAAAGATCTTAGTGATACAAGGTGAATTAATAATATAAGAATTCCTAACATAATTCCGTATAGTCCCAAAATAGAACCAAGTACAAGAATAATAAATCGTAATATTCGTATAGTATACCCAATATCATAGGATGGGAGTCCAAAAGAAGATATTGCTGTCAGTGCAACTATTATAACCATTATTGGTGAAACAACTCCTGCCCTTACAGCTGAATCCCCAATAACTAATACTCCAACAATACCTACTGTTTGATTTGCTGGTCCAGGCAGGCGAATCCCCGCTTCTCTCAGTGCCTCAAAGGTTATTTCCATAATCAGTACTTCAACAAACATAGGGAAAGGCACTCTGTGTGCAGAGCCAACAATGCTTATTAATAGTGGTGTGGGAATCATTTCCTTATGGTATAAAATAATTGCCACATAAAGCCCTGGGAGAAATAAAGCTAACATGCTAAAGATATAGCGTATAAATCGAATGGCAATAGCAGCAGGATATCTTTCATAATAATCATCACAGGATTGAAAAAATTGAATTAATGTGCATGGTGCAAGCAAAACAAAAGGCGTGCCATCTACTAATACTGCAGCTCTTCCTTCTAAAATAGCTGCAGCAGCTTTATCTGGTCTCTCAGTATGTTGAATTTGGGGAAATAATGTAAAAGATGTATCTTCTATTAATTCCTCTATATATCCGCTTTCTAGTATGGAATCTACATCTATTGATTCAATTCTTTTTTTCAACTCATGAACTATATCTGGATTTGCTACATCCTCTATATAAGAAATAAATACTTTTGTTTGAGTTAGTGTTCCTATAGAATATTCCTCAAATTTTAATTGAGGTGATTTTATCTTTCTTCTTATAAGTGATTCATTAATATTTATATTTTCTGTAAATCCCTCCTTTGGTCCCCTAATATTCTTTTCAATGCTTGGTTCAGTAATGACTCTTACTTTAAAGCCTGGAGTTTCCATTTTTAAAGCACTGTGGTTTCCGTCAACTAAAAACACAGTATTACCATTTAGCAGTGCTTCTATAACCTGCCCAATAGTTGATATATCTTCTATATGAGCAAATTGCACACTATATTTTTTAGCTGTAGACATAACATCCTCAGATGTTAGATTTAAATAATGAATTTCTCTTATATTCATCAATGATGGCATTATTGACTCATTTACTAATTTAGTATCTATTAGCTCATTTATAAAAACTATTGCAGCAGAGCGGTTAAGCTCTTTTATAACAAATTCACGGTAAACAATATCATTGCAATTTGAAAGAAGTTTATGGAGCATATTTAAATTTTCTGAAATGGATTCACTTAAAGGAGTATTATTCTGAATAGAGGAATTGTTTTTATCCATTAAAATCACTCCTAAATTAATAAATTACAATTATTTTCTGCATAAAATTAAAATATATTCCATAGTCAGAACTCACTTTTTCAAAAAAGAAAAATTTTCGGCCTGAACCCAAAATTCTCATTAATTCATATTTGTTTTTCATACTTTAAATCCGGATGTAATTTTACTTAACTTATTTGACATGTCAGACAGCTGTTCTGTAGTTTTTTCTATTTCCGTCATAGTGCTCAGCTGCTCCTGAATACTTGCACTTATATTTTCTGTGCCTCCAGCTATTTCATTGGAATTTGCAGCTATGCTGCTAATAGCCCTCTCTATTTCTTTTGAGCTTTGTGCCTGCTGCTCATTAGCAGTGTCAATTTGTTCAATCTCATTAACAATATTCTGTATATTGCTAATTATGTTTTCAATGCTTTTTCCCACCTCTGAAGCTTTTGTAACTCCTATAGAAATTTTTTTTTCAACCTGATCCACTGAATTTACAGCAGAAGCTGACTTTACTTGATTTTCTTTAACTAATTGTGAAATTTCCCTAGCCGCATTATTGCTTTCATCCGCCAGTTTTCTAATTTCATCTGCTACCACATTAAATCCTTTACCAGCTTCACCTGCACGGGCTGCCTCTATAGCCGCATTTAATGCTAATAAATTTGTTTGTTCTGAAATTGATGTGATTATCTTAATAATGTCACCAATTTTCTTTGATGAATCATCAAGTTCATTTATCATTATTGAAACATCCTTTGAAGATTCTGCAATGTCAGTTATTGATGAAACAATTTCCGATATTTTAGCTGCACTGTCTTTTGCTGCTTCCTCTGCCTTTTTGCTATTATTTGTTGTATTTTTACTTGCATTTGAAGTTGATTCAGAAAATTTGGATGCCTCTGTAAGACTAGCAGTAGTTTCTTCAGCTGCTGCTGCTTCATCTGAAGTACCAGAAGCTATATTTACAACAGTTTTAGATATATCCTCCAGAGACTGTGTGGTAACTACTGCGGCCTTATTTAACTGATAGCTTGAAGAGGAAATAGTTTCAGCTGAAGCAGCTACCTCTCTGATAATTAATTGGAGTTTATCCATAAATAAATCAAAATTACTGCTTAATTCACCTATTTCATCCTTACTTTCATAACCTATTCTTTGAGTGAGATCACCATTACTTTGTGATATTTCCTTTAATTTTTTGCTTACATTATTAACAGGTGCAATAATTGACTTTGTTATCACCATAGAAAGAATAAGAGTTATAACAGCACATACCGCAAAATGTATCCTTTGCTTTTATAAATCTATTATAATTTGCTAAAAGTGTTTTAAATTCTGTATTGCTTTTATATTTTGACAATGACTTGTCAATTGCTGATACCTTGTCTGTGATACTTTTTTCTACGGTTTTTCTTGTTTTATCATCAGTTAAATCCATATAGGAATTGCAAAGAGAACGAATAGACTCAATATTTGATTTAATGTTCTCCAAGTCTATAATTGGCTGCATTCTCGAGTTATTTAACTCCTAAATTTGTGAGTTAACTTTTGAAATTTGCCTAATGGAAGTAAATCCAATTATTAAAAGAAAGATAAAAAAGCTCACTGAAAGTATACTGATTTTTTTTGCAAGTTTCATATTTCAGAAAAAGTTCATGTTACTAACTCCCCTCATTTTTATCCATGGTTAACTAAAAACCCATAATTTATAACCAGCAAAATTTGTTATTTGAGCTATTAATGTTACTATAACTTTTGATAAATATATATTTAATCTTAAATTTTTCACAAGAAAATTCATTGCTATTAAGGTTATGCCAAGTGAAATTAAATTCACTACTATAAATTGAATTAACTCTCTAAATGTTTTTTTATTAGAACTTTTATCATGAAAGGTCCATTTTTTGTTTAAAATGAAACTGTTTGTCACTCCAAAGCTATACCCTGCAACTTGACTTGAAATATAATTTATTCCAATAAGCCCATTACAAATTGTAAATGCCAAAAAATCTATTATGGTATTTAATACGCCTACTACTCCAAATCTGCTTATGTGCTTCAGCTTTCCTGAGAAGATATTTTCAATTGCACTGTTTATAGTCTTCATATTTTTTATCATCCTCCTCATAATTTACAATGTTGTCGATTATATACATTGGTCTTCCTTTGCTCTCATCAAATATTCTTCCAATGTACTCACCCATTATTCCAAAACTGCAAAAAACAAGTCCAAATAACATAATGCTAATTGAAAGGAACAAAGATAATGTTAATAGATTTACGCTGCTAACTAAATTTTTTATAATAACACAGATAAAAGAAATAAACCCTATTGAAAACAATGCTCCTCCAAAGTATCCAATAAATGTAAGAGGTTTGTATGATAAAGATGTTATTCCATCAAAAGCTAATTTCATCATCTTCTTTAAAGGATACTTTGTTTCTCCTGCATATCTTTCCTGCCTTACAAACTCCACATAAGTTTGCTTGAATCCAAGCCAGCTCACAAGACCTCTAACATATCTATTTTTTTCTGGTAATGCATTCAAGGCATTACACACCTTCCTATCAATGAGTCTAAAGTCTCCTGCATCAACTGGTATATCAATACTTGTAATGCTTCTTAATAATCTATAAAATGACTTTGCTGTGAATTTTTTAAAGAATGTTTCTCCTTCTCTTTTGGCCCTCTTTCCATATACAACATCATACCCTTCCTTCCATTTATCAATCATTTTTAAAATAGTTTCAGGAGGATCTTGTAAATCTGCATCAATCACAATAACTGCATCACCAGATGCTTCATTCATACCAGCTGTTATTGCAGCTTGATGTCCAAAGTTTCTTGAGAAGTTTACCAGTTTTATATTTTCATCTTTCTTACATATATTTTCTGTTATGTATTCAGTTTTATCTTTACTGCCATCATTAACAAATACAATTTCATATTTTTCATTTGTACTATCCATAACAGCTTTTAATCTTCTATAACTTTCATTAATAACAAGCTCCTCGTTAAATAAAGGTACCACAACAGAATAAATTGTTTCATTTTTCACTTTTATCACTCCATTCAATTATGAAAGTACACTTTGCACCTTTTAGAAACCAGTGCTTTCACTATGTTTCTATATGTAGAATTATATCTGGAAATTGTAGTACCAGTATCAAATAATTATGTGAAATTTGTGTGATAAAAAAAGTTTGCAGTTAAGCAAACTTTTTTTATAAATGTATTAAGCTAAAGTATCAATTATATTTCCCTGGGATTCGTCATTTGAATTCTCTGGCTTTGAATTATTAGAAATACTATTAGCTGATTGTTGATTTCCATTGGAAACTTTGCTGGTTTTCATGGATTTTTTTGTGAAATTTCAGCCTGAATTTCCTGTATTTTTGCTTCAAGTTCTTTAATCTTAGCCTGTTTTGTCTTATCATCGTCTTTGCTTGAATTAACTTGCTGTAATTGCTTTTGAAGACTTGCTTCTTCTGCCTCAAGCTGACTTACATCACTACTACTTGTAGCTGCATATGATGAGCTATTTGAAATTGAATTAATAGACAATAAATTCATTTTAAACCCTCCATTAATTTAAATTATAATTTAAATTCATTATTGGTGTTAATATCCATTATATAGGACATAAGCTTTTTCTTTAATTCGTTTCGCTTTAAAGCGTATTCTATATTTGCCTGAAGAAAACCAAGCTTATCTCCCACATCATATCTTTTTCCGTCGAAGCAGTAAGCATATACTGCCTCCTGCTTTGCTAATTCTTTTAAGGCATCTGTTAACTGTATTTCTCCGACCTTACCTGGTTTAGTTTTCTCAAGTATTTCAAATATATCTGGGGTTATAATATACCTGCCAAGTATGGCAATATTTGAAGGCGCCTCATTGATTTTAGGCTTTTCTACCATGGCATTTACCTTATAAACTTTATCTTCGATTTTTATTCCATCAACAATTCCATATTTACACACATCTTCTTTATTAACTGGCTGTACCCCTAAAACAGAAGTTTTATATTGATCATAGCAACTTATCAATTGCTTTAAACATGGAACCCTGCTGTCAACAATGTCATCTCCCAGCATAACTGCAAATGGTTCATTACCAACAAAGGTTTTTGCACGGCTTATAGCATGTCCTAAACCTTTTGGTTCCTTTTGTCGTATATAATAAATATCCACCATATTACTAATCCCTTGAACAAGCTCCAGTAAGTCATCTTTGTTATTTTCCTCCAGCTGATCCTCAAGTTCTACAGATTTATCAAAATGGTCTTCAATAGCTCTTTTATTTCTTCCCGTAATTATTAATATTTCTTCAATGCCTGAATTAACAGCTTCTTCTACTATATATTGAATTGTGGGTTTATCCACTATAGGAAGCATTTCCTTGGGCTGAGCTTTTGTAGCTGGTAAAAATCTTGTGCCTAAACCGGCTGCAGGTATGACTGCTTTTTTTACACACATACTAAATTCATCCTTTCTCATTTTGTTTAAACCAAAGTATAGGATTATAGATAAACAATATATAAGTTTATTATGGAAGTTGTTTATCTATTATATTAACTTTTTTCTTGAAAACAACATTTAACATAACTTTTACAAGATAAGCAAACAGCAGTACATTCAACAAGGATGCACCTATTAGTACAGGACCGTATGTCACCGAATTCATACCACCCCTAAGACCATACAATAAAATTGCATGTGTATTGATAAAAATTCCAGTGCTAAATCCAACTGCTAATAGAAGAAACCTTTTATCTTTAAGATAAATAAATGTTAAGATTGATAGCGCAGCTGCAGGAAATAAATATCTTTCATGCATACCTACTGAAAAAGTAAACACACCTGCAATTTGAATAAGTGCAGCAGCGGCAGCGTAAATGTTGTTATTACCCTTTATATATATAAACCATGAAAATACAGTAGTTAATACTATAAATATCATTCCCCAGGTGTGGTAATTAAATATAAACAAAGTATTTGTATACTTCACAAAATTTGCTCCAATTAAGCTGAAAAAATTAAAAGCGTTCATGGATGCATATGGATACTCTGAAACAGTACTTGAATACAATTTAAAAATCCATAGTATGTTCTTATTTTGTGAAAACGGAACTATAATTATCAGGGCTGTAATAATAGCATATAAAGCAGCTTTTGCAAAACTTTTTAGTTTTCTTTGTCTTACAAGTTCAAAGAAAATTATAGGAGCATAAATAATTCCCTGTGGTTTCATAAGTATGCCTAAAGTAAATACTGCTGCTGAAAGGGAAGTTTTATTTTCCGATAATAAATACACTGCCAAAAATATAATCATTGTAAAAAACGAATCAACCTGCCCCCATAAGGCAGAATTGATAAAAACTGCTGGATTGAAAATATAAAATGCGCTTAATATTATACTTATTTCATAGGACAAGTGCTTTTTAGCAAGCCTGTAAATTAAATATGCTGTGATAATATCAGCTATTATAGATGGCAGCTTCAGCAATAATATATAATATTTACTCATTATTCCTATACTTGCAATTTTGCCAACTAAAAATAATACATAAATGTACAAAGGAGGGTAGTCACTTGACTTAGCAGCTAAATAAAATTGAGTAAAGTTATTTGCTGCAGAAGAAGCCCAGTTTTTAAAAAGATTAATATCTCCTGGATATCCTTGTATTACTGTAGATAGTGAAATTCTTAATAATAAACCCACCACTAATAATGAAGCTACTAACAATTTCTCATTGCTTGCATTTATTTTTATTTTATTTTTACCAAATAAAAAATAAGCAGCAATAGATACTCCTAAAAATATTAGTGCATATGCCACAAGAAGTGATGCATATCCAGTGTTTGAACTGGTAGTCTGCATATTTCCATTTTGATTTCTCATGGACCCATTACGCCATTGATCCTGCATATGATTATTGGCATTAGGTGGTTGGTTATTACTGGCAGGCGGTTTAACCTGCGTTCCTCCCGTATTGGTGGAAGCCTGATTGTTTTCATTATTAAAAGAGTGCCGCTGATTAATATTGTTTTCATATGTATTACCGCTGCCATTATAATTATGTATTGTATAAATACATAAGATACCCGATAGCAACATAATAAAAATCATACAAATTTTAAATGTATTCTTTTTAAAAAACTCCATTTACATGCTCCTTATCCATTAAAATTATTTATCTTTATTTAGAATTATAAGCATAAATTATTGCATCAGTATCAAATAATTATGTGAATTTTATGTGATTATAAAAAGCAGCCAGAATTTTATTATTTCTGACTGCTTTCTATTTATACTGGTATTTTAATTATAAAACTTACGCCTTTTTCTCTATTAATTACATTTATTTCCCCATTATAAAAATCTATAATTTTCTTGCATATTGCCAACCCAAGTCCAAAGTTTCCCGTTTTATCTTTATATAAATGATCAAAAACATGATCCACATGATTAATGGGTATATTAGGTCCATCATTATATATTTCTAGTACAGCAAAGGAATCTTCATTTTTTAGAGATACACTTATTTTTTCTTCAGCATATCTAAGTGCATTGTCTAAAATATTTTCGATGCAAACTTGTATTTTATCAACGTTAGCATTTATAGCAATTTCATTAATATTTAAATCCCATTCAATCTTGCTGTTTATTACTTCAAATCTATTAATAATATGCAAAATTAAACTGTGTAAATTAATTTCTGTACCTTCACTGTTATTTTCAAGTACATAATCAAGAGTATTCAAATACAGTATTTGTTTAATTTTTTTCTCTAAACAGATAGATTCATCCCGTATTATTTCAGCATTTTTTTCTATGGTATCTATATAAATTCCATCTATAATGGCTTCAGCATGGCTCATAATCACCATAACAGGAGTTTTTAAATCATGGGAGATACTTTGAAGGAACATTTTTTCTTCCTCATCAGCATGTTTTAATTCAACCTGCATACGATTCATTGAAGCTGCTAATTTCCCAATCTCATCATTGCTTTTAACCTTTATAGGTTCTTTCCAATCCTTGTGAGCTATTCTAACAGTGAAATCTTCAAGATCCCTAAGAGGTTTTGAAATATTATTTGCAACAAGTTTTGCTGCCAGAAATCCAATAGCTATAAAACATATTCCTATAATGGCAACGGTATATAATATATTATTATCCTGCATGTTTGGCATATATGAAATTAAGTATGTCTGTCCTGTTTTATCTGACTGAACTGAACTTATTATAAAAATAAAGTTCATGTGATTGAATGTCTCATTAAATTGCTTTTCATATATAGTTTTGCTATTTATAAAACTAGTCATCCACATTTTAGCTGCAATACCGCCATTTTCACCAGGAGGCGGCAGAAACCCCTTATCCTGCATTGGCTTATTATTATTAATATCTGTTATCTTAGGCACATTACTGCTGTCAATTTTAATTATGAAATGATTACTTCCTTTAAGATTTCTTAGTTCATCAAATCTATTTGGTTCGTCAAAACTCTTGCTTTTTAGTAAAATGTCATGAGCTACCTTTAGATCCTGAATTTTTGCATTATCACTAATTTTCCTGTAAGCAAACAGATAAAGTAATGAAATACTTAATATAATTATTAAAATGATAGCAGTAAATATTGTCCATATTCTCATTGTTAATGATTTAAACTGGAACCTCTTCATAATTTTAACACCAATTTATATCCATATCCGTAAACTGTTTCAATATTTAATCTATCCACCTTTTTCCTAAGCCTCCTAATTGTATCATCAACTACTCTGTCTGATCCAAAATAATCTTGTCCCCACACACTAATTAAAATTTGATCCCTTGATATTAAATTATTCTTGTTTTCCACAAAATAATTTAATAGTTCAAATTCCTTATTTGTTAGTTGAATTTCCTCATCTTCATTAAATACTGTTCTTTGCTTTTTATTTATTCTATACCCTGAAAAATTAAATTCTTCATCTATTACATCATTGCTGGTCTGTCCATAAATCCTTTTTAACAGCATATTAGTTCTAATAACAAGTTCCCTAGGTAAAAAAGGCTTTGACAAGTAATCATCACTTCCCAGCTCTAAACCCACTACCCTGTCCAGTTCTTCATTTCTTGCTGACATAAATATAACAGGAGTATTACTGTTATTTCCCTTTATAGCTTTTATTATTTCGTATCCATCTATGTCAGGAAGCATTATATCTAATATCCATAAATCAGGTTCATCCTTTATTTTTGCTACTGCAGATCTCCCGTCAAAAAAAGTGGTCACTTCATACCCTTCTCTCTGCAGGTACTTTTCCAGTAAAATATTCAAACTTCTTTCATCCTCAACAAGATATATCTTCATTGGCAATTTTATCACCTTCATCATAATTATGATTTTATTTATATTATTAGTTTATCATACAATTTTCAAAACAATTTATATTAATTATGTGAAAATTATGTGTTAATAATTTTAACTTCTTTTATTAAACATAAGTAATGCTTGAAAAACCAATGTCCAACATATAGTTCTTGAGATGAAACTATATTGGTAAAAAATAATTGTTAATACAATATAAATAGCAATTGTTGATAAACCAACTTTTCTATTTCTTTTAATAAGATCCTGTCGAGTTAACTGCATTTTAGGGTTAATTATGGGTGCCTGATGCCAAATAGAATAAAATGATATGCCATCTAAAATAATTAATGAAATAAAGTTCATATTTAAATTAATGCTTAATAATATAATACTTCCCGTTAAAATTATAGTGGCAGCAAAGCACTTCATTTGAGTGTCCTCGTGGTAGCCACCAATAAATGGCTTAGTTGTAACCATTGTTACAATAACAAAGATAGCCTGAATTGGATATCCAATCAGGCTAAATATTATTAAAGAAGCAATAATTTTCAATGTTTCAAATGTTACCACTCTTACAGCATATTCTACTTGCTCTCTTTCCTCAACATTATAATGATTTTTATTGGAAATATATTCTGCAAACTTTTTTATCAGATTCCTCACAGTATAGTCCCTCCAATAACATTTAAGTATGTTTATGCAATTTGTATAATTTTATTCAGTAAAAAGTAAACTTACTTAATAATCTATTTATATGGTATTTGAATATTAAATTCAGTTAATTCCCCACTACTATTTATGTTAATCTTGCCGTTACAATTATTTATTATTTCCTTTACAATACTTAAACCATATCCTCTTTCCCCATCATCACTGCCCTTTGTACTAAAACCAGCTTCAAAAATCTTGTCCATTATTTCCGCCGGAATTTCAGGTCCATTATTACTTATATTAATTACTACAGCATTATGAATGTTGTAGCTTTTAAATTTAATAATTGGATCTTTTACTCCCTTAAGAGCATCTAATGAATTTCTAATGATATTTGATAATACCTTTAATAACTCATCATCATTTATTGACAGATTATTATAGTCTGCAGTATCAAAAACAATTAAGTCTATATTAGTTGAAGAAATAGGTGTTAAAATTGAACTAATTATTGGAGATGCTTGTACATTAACATATACAGAAGTATTTAATGCTTGATTTCTTTCAACAATATTCTTCAGCATATCACCGAGTCTATCATATCTTCCCAGCTGATACAGTCCAAATAAGCCGCTGATTTCACTTCCATAATCATGCTTTACTTTTCTAAGCTCTGTAATCTTAGCCTTTAAAGCTTCGTTTAACATCTCAGCTTCCTTTGACTTCTCATTTACCCTGGCAAAATAAACTATGACAAAAACAAAAATCATAAATGCCATTAAATAAAAAATTAATTTAAACATTGAGTCTGCACTTCCAGCCTGTTCTTGTGCACGTAGAGTATCCAACACAATCATAGTATATGTAATAATTATAAAAAATAATAAAGAATGGGTATATGTTTTCATAAGTAAAACAGCATTTAAAATATATTCTCCAAATTTGAAAAAAGCAATATATATCAGCCACGCAGGCAAAAAAACAAAAATAATCATTTGAAAATCATTAGATAAACTTAGCTTAATTGCAGATATGACATATTTATAAAATGCAATAAAAAAATAGGAAGATATTACAATTACTGAATAAACTGTTCCAAATCCAAGTATGGCATCAATGATAGATTTTCTGTAGAAAATTATGCAGAAAAGCAAAGCTCCAATTACCATTATTAAATTTCCATATGGTCCATTATTATTAAAGCCAAAAAATAAAGTCCAGGCTAAAATAATAACATTTAAAATAATAAAGTTAATTTTAGAAATTTTATTCTCTTTTGATGCAATACTGTTGCAAGTCCACACCATTAAAAATGCTTGAAAAATTGTTGTTAGTACCTCTAATACAATTATTAAAATTTTAATCATACCT
>JAQSXU010000367.1 GCA_029256485.1 Clostridiaceae bacterium | reverse complement strand
ACACTAATGCATGTAATTAAAAAATGATTTTTAGCTACCTAGTTATTACCTTCATTTCTTATTAAATTAATTAATCCTGTCTTCCAATTATGCAGAAATGGTAAAAAGCACCTGCTTTGTGCAAGTACCTTTTATAAACATTATATTTAATTATCTTTTCATAAAATCAATTTATGCTATTACTGTTGCAGGTATTTTAACTATTACAGTTCCTGCAGGTGGAATGTCTCCAACATTAACTATAATATTCTTAGATGTTGAACTTTGATCAACTGTTCCTTGAGTAGTTGTTACTCCATAAACATTATAATCAATATGATTTGGTGCTGGATCATTTACTACCACTGCTTTAGCTGTCTTTGTCCCAGTATTAGTTATTACAAGAGTATATGTGAAATTATCTCCTACCCATACGTCATTTACATCTGCTGTTTTTACTACACTCAATGTAGTGTCAGCTGTTCCATGAAATATAATTGTAACATCTCCACCTGCATTATTTGTATTATCACCTTTTGCATGAGCAATATTAGTTATATACACTGAAGCTGCTGTTGTTGCATCATTTCCTTTTGGTACTACAGTTACTATACAGGATGCACTTAAATTACTTCCATATACTGTTGATGCAGTTATTATTGCTGTTCCTGCACCCGTAGCTGTTACTTTTCCATTTGAATCTACTGTTGCAACAGAAGTATCAGATGAACTCCAATTAACATATACAGCCGATGGTGTTGTATTGGCTACCAATATATCTGAATCCCCTATTGTCAAATTTGCGGCTGTTTTATTTAGTGATATGGATTCACCATTTGATACTCTTACAACACATGCTGCTGTTAAATTACTTCCATCTGTTGTTGTTGCTGTTATTGTACAAATTCCTTCTTTAAGTGCTCTTATATTTACAGTTTTCCAGCTAGTAGGATATCCTTCTATACTTGCTATTGATGGATCACTGGATATCCACATTACTTGTACTCCAGCCGGAGTTGTTATTGCTGTTAGTTGCTGTAAGTCTCCTATTTGTGAATAAATTACTGTCTTGTCTAATGAGATTGATTCATTATAATAAGGTGAAAAATATCCATCTTGATTAATCCCAATAGTAGCAGCATTAGCAGCACTTTCATTTTGAAGCATTCCAATCCCAATAATAGCTAATGCCATAACAAACATTATACTAAACTTTTTAATATAATTTTTCATTTATCATTTCTCCTTTATTTTTTAATTTTAAGAATTCTTTTAATTATTCCAATTACATTTTCCTCTTAAATAATTAATTTTAAATTTACTTTTCGGGTCAATAAATCCCCTTCATTCAACAACACATTAATCCCCATAACAAAAAGTACCTAGCCTATGGGGTAAACTAGATACTTTTTTAAACTGTATTTGATTTATAAAAGAGATTTATCTTTTCTTCCCACTTACTATTATAAGGCTTCTAAATATCAATTTCTTATACACATCCTCTAACTTTCCTATAATTTTCTTATACTTTTTCAATAAAATGATTTTTAGAGTTAATTCAAAATGTGAATTCATAACTCCACATCTCTACATATTACTAATTAACTTTAGTTATGTTGATACCTAATATAGTCCCTTTTCATATGGTGAAATATAGTTTAACGATTTCAATTCTAATTGTTTTATTCTTATAATTCCATCTACTAAACTGGGTAATGAATGCATATTGTATAAAACGTGTTCTTAAGTTGACCACCTGATTGAAACATAAGCGTTCCTGACGGGTCTATCACTAAATACAACGCTGTATTATTACTTCCTATTACATTACCCCCATGCCATCTTGTATCACTTGGGACTGGAAGTGATTGCGCTATTACACTACTTGGAGAATCAAGCGAATTACGTATAATTCCCTCAATAAACATCTCATTACCTATTTTTTTACCCCTAAAGCTACAATCCCCAAAACTCCATCCATTTTTTAAATAACTTGATAAGTCTATACTTTCAGTTGTAGAAACTTGTTTCCACCCACTCCAATTACTAGCTTCCCAAGCTTGAGCATTTCTAAATATAGCGCCTGAACAAGAAATTAGTAATATTGTTTTATAACCTTTTCCATCAGTCCCACACCAGCCATTTATAATTATAGTAAAGTGCTCCCATGTAATAGTATATGGATAGTTTTGTGCAACGTTAACAGCACCTTCAACGGTATAGTATCCTGGTGTTAATGTTAAAATATCTACTGTATTTGTTATAGTTATTGGCGATTTTTTTAACATATTAGCATTTAATTCATTAATAGCCCCTGTAACATCTTTAGCTGTAGTTGTTCTAGTATTATCTATATTATTCGCCTTATCTGACAATTGTGCAGCAATCTTCTCAAGTCTTCCATCTAAGTCACTCTCACCCCCTCTGGCAGTTTCAACCTCTGCCCTAAGGTTTGTCACATTTTTAGATAGTGCTGTAATATCTCCAAAGCTTTCCATCGCAGTTATATTTTCTTCTGCTCTTACATTTTCAGCATCTAAATCAGTTTTAGTACTATTTGCTGTTGTATTTATATCCGTTAAATCTTTCTTAGTCACAGTAGCTTTGTCATTTACAGTAGTTAAATCTGCTTTGGTTACATTTGCTATTGTATTTAATTTATCCAGATCTGTTTTTGTTGCTAATGCATTTGCATTACTTTTATCTAAATCAGTTTTAGTACTATTCGCTGTTGAATTACTTGAAT
>JAQSXU010000366.1 GCA_029256485.1 Clostridiaceae bacterium | reverse complement strand
AAGGAGCGATTAAATATGGAAAAATCAAAAGTTTATTTTACTGACTTTCGTACCAAATTAGGAGAAGGACTTCCTACAAAGCTAAAGAGATTAATTAAAGATGCAGGTATAAAACAAATTGACATGGATAATAAGTTAGTTGCCATCAAAATGCATTTTGGTGAGCTTGGAAACTTAAGTTATCTTCGCCCAAATTATGCAAAAGCGGTTGCTGATATTGTAAAAGAACTTGGTGGCAAACCATTCCTTACAGATTGTAACACTCTATATCCTGGCAGCCGTAAAAATGCCCTTGAGCATCTTGAATGTGCATGGGAGAACGGCTTCACTCCTCTTTCAGTAGGATGTCCTGTTATAATAGGTGATGGATTAAAAGGTACTGATGATATTGCAGTTCCTGTAATAGGTGGTGAATATATAAAAGAAGCTAAAATAGGACATGCAATTATGGATGCTGATGTATTTATCAGCCTTACCCACTTCAAAGGACATGAAATGACTGGTTTTGGCGGAACAATCAAAAATATTGGTATGGGGTGTGGTTCTCGTGCTGGAAAAAAGGATCAACATATTAACGGTAAGCCACACATTATAGAGGAACAATGTCGAGGCTGTCTAAGATGCCAACGTGAATGTGCTAATAATGGCTTGTTTTTCGATATTGAGAAAAAGAAAATGACAATAAATAAAGAAAACTGTGTTGGTTGTGGTCGTTGTCTTGGTGCATGTAACTTTAATGCAATCGAGTTTGCAAGCTATGCAGCTAATGGAGAGTTAAATTGCCGTATGGCAGAATATACAAAGGCTGTAGTAGATGGTCGTCCTTGCTTTCATATATCTCTTGTCATTGATGTTTCACCAAATTGCGATTGTCACAGCGAAAATGATGCTCCGATCCTTCCGAACCTAGGTATGTTTGCTTCCTTTGATCCATTGGCACTTGATCAAGCATGTGTAGATGCTTGTCTGTCAGCTAAACCTTTACCAAACAGCCAGTTAGCAGATAACATATCTAAGCATGATTTTAAAGATCATCATGATCATTTTACAAACTCTACACCTGAATCTGAATGGCGTACATGTCTTGAACATGCTGATAAAATAGGTCTTGGAACTCGAGAATACGAACTTATGGTTATAAAATAAATCAAGATTAATAAATTCATTCTTTTAAATTTTATAACATAAACAAATTCTTTCATTCTAAAATTCTTCTGAATTATAGGATGAAAGAATTCCACTATAATATATTTTATTAATGCTATAGGATTAAATTTTCATATCTCACTATTTTATTATTTTATATCTAGTTTTACTTCAAAAAATTTTCCTTATCTTATATATAATTCTTCAACCTTTTTCCAATCAATTATATTCCAAATATTTTTAACATAATCAGGTCTCAAATTTTTATATTTTAAGTAATATGCGTGCTCCCAAACATCTATAGTTAAAATTGGTATTAATCCTTCAATTAAAGGAGAATTTTGATTTAAAGTCTTTTTTACTGATAGTTTTCCGTCTTCATCTTTTACTAACCACCCATACCCAGAACCAAATTGGCTTACTGCAGCATTACTCACCTCTGACTTTAATTTTTCTAAATCTCCAAAAGCGCTATTTATAGCATCTAATAATATGCCTTCTGGTTCTTTTTTAGCAGTTGGTGATAAAATAGAAAAATATAAGTTATGGTTTGCTACTCCACCACCTTGATCAATTACCCCCTGTCTTATCCTCACCGGTAGTTCATTAACATTGGCAAGTAATTGTTCTATAGATTTGCCTTCTGTATATTTCTCATATCCTTTTAAAAGTTCATTTAAATTATCCACATATTTTTGATGATGCTTGGTATAATGTATTTCTACAGTTTCAGCGTCAATATATGGTTCTAATGAATTATAGGCATATGGTAGCTGGATTTTTTCGTACATGCTTCATCTCTCCTATCTAATAAAATTTCATTTTTCCTATTTTATTATAGACTTGAAAAATTTATTTATGCATTATATTTCCAATACTTTACAATATTTTGAATTTAATAAAAAATTTATAACTTTAATTTACAAAAATCATTAAAAATATTATCTATATATAATTATTAAATAAAGGTTTTTTATATAATTTGTAGAATATATAATTTAGCTTTAATTATTTTATGGAGGTAAATTTTATGAATTTAACTTGGAATTGCAGTCTATCAATAGGAGTCGATATTATCGATGATCAACATAAGGAGTTAATAAATTTCGTTAACCAATTCTTTTCATCTATAGAGAATGAAAAAAGTAGTGCAGATATAATTAATGCACTAAACTTTCTTGAAGAATATGTAATTAAACATTTTACTGAGGAAGAAGAAATTCAAAAAAGTACAAATTACCCTTTACTTGATATACAGCAAATGCAGCACGAAAATTTTAAGAATGATCTTAAAGAATTCAGAAAGATTTTTGAAACACATGGAGTATCAACCGTATTAGCTTTAAATATCCATCAAAATTTGGTTGATTGGATTAAAAATCATATAATGAATTTAGATAAAGATTTGGGAGATTTCTTAATTGAGATTGGATATAATAAATAAAGTCTTGTGATAGCTACTGCTATTTCCTTTTGTGTATCCTAACTTGTCCTTTACTATATATTTATTAATTTGAGCTATAGATTTATCTTTTTTCAACAAAATTCAAATATGCGCGTTTGAAAATGATAAAATTATA
>JAQSXU010000365.1 GCA_029256485.1 Clostridiaceae bacterium | reverse complement strand
CTAATTCTTCCTTTATTTCTCGCTTTATTGCACAATCTGATGACTCTAACATTTGTACTCTGCCACCAACAAGTGTCCAAAAATCATCATCCTTCATTCTATGTAATAATATCCTTTTTTCATCCGAAATGATTCCGCAGGTTCTATAATTAAAAACAGTGTTGTCATTATTATAATAAGTAATATCCATAAATTAATATTCCCCCATCCTTATAAAAGCAATTAATTCTTAAAAAAAATTCCGTCATAATCATTGTTTAAAAATTTAACCAAGCTTTTATACTGCAATCTTACAAGTTTACTTTGCTGACTTCACAAAATTATCTATGTCTCCTTGGTTTATATTATTTTTTACCATTTTATATTCAGTACCATTTATATTTACAAAGCTGTCATAGGTCATTATATCCATAACTCTTTTATCACCGGCGAACAATACTATGAGCTGATAGTATCCAGTCATAGGAATTTGTTTAGGCATTTTTGTAAATCTACAGTTATTAATATAATTCATAAATTCTTTAATTTTCTCTTTATTTTCAACAGTTTCACCCTTGAGAGAAGGGTTATCATACTGAAAACTGATTTTGGTAATGTCAGTAATCTGGAACTCTCCTATTTCAGTAATGTTTGCTGTTTTGTATTCCTCTGTTTCAATAATTCTTTTGTGGGTAACATTAATATATATTATGCTACCAACAAGAACTGCCAGGATAAATATTGCAGCTGCAATTATTCTCTTTTTCAATGTAAATCCCCCCATTAATTAGACTATTGTATTTTTAGTTTCAATAAAGTTATATAAAAAATTATAACATGCTTCACACATTTACTAGTTAATACAACAGGGTATCAGCATAGATAATTAGATGACAAAAATCCATGATTTTATAGAGATGCCTGCTTATGATATATACCCTACAATTTAGATTTTCTGCTGCGGAATATTAATATTTTTTTCAGGTTTGAACTTTATGATAAAGGGTATAAGACACAGAACACAGGACACAATAGCAACAAGCTCAAGAGAAATCAAGTACCATGGCCATGGTCCAAGGTAACTCATAATGGAAGTATTCTTTGTTTTCTCAAGAAGATACATAAAGTTGGTCCCCATAAACTTGTCATATATTCCTATGAAACCTGCGTAAATGTTCAGAACCACAAGACTTTTTATCAATGATTTAAAACTTGGTCTGTAGCCATAAACAAATGTCATAAAAAGGCATAGAATAATTATGCTACCATGGGAAATGAAAAATTGAAAAAATATAAAGTGTGGGAAAGTATATATACCTATATCAGGAGTTATAAGAGCCTCTATAGAACCTGCCATACCCCAGAAATATACTATTTCATATAGAGGATAACTCATACTTCCAAACATTATGGCACACATTATCATAGATATATCGCATAGCTCCAGAGGAAGTGATTCTTTTAAAGGGAGACCTGCATACATAATGTACCATACCGTTAAGGAAAACTGCTGAAGTATGAGAAAAGCTGCAATATAAATACGAGTAGACTTTTTTATTGACAGAAGCTTATGCCTAAATATATATGTAAGTATTGTAATTGAAAAAATAATAGCCAGCATAATTAGGTGTGAAGATGAAAATAATACAAATGGCCCTGCTGTAAAATTAGAAGTAAGGTATTTATTCACATTTATCTCCTCCTAAGTAATTCTGCAAGTATCAAGTATTTCAAGTTAGCTCTTAACACTCACAATACTTTATTATTTCCCATAATCCATCTATTTGACTCATAATTTCTTCCTTTGCATTTTCACAAATGCTGTGTGGAGAAATCAGCGGTATGCCGCAATGAATTCTATCGTTGTCTCGTCCATATTCCAAAGTAACAATACGTGGCTTGTACTTTTTTAAAATATCCTGCAATGTTTTATAACCTAACTCATTTATTTTTGTATGTGACATAATATCATTTTCTGTTTCAACCCACCCATTAATATGTACTTCATAAATCTCATCAAGGGGCAGTCTATATAAATAAGTTTCAAAATCAATGCCAAGGTTTTTCGCAGAGCAATATGCATGGCTAATGTCTAAAAGAAAGTATAGCTTTGATTTGTGTATTATTTCAGAAATAAAATCCGGGTCAACACATATGCCAAAATCATGTTCTTTCATAAAAGGATTCCCATCAGCATTTTCCAGCGAAATAAATTCTACATTACAAAAATTTTCTTTTAAATAGCTGATATTTTCAATAATAATTCTTTTGTTTTCTTCTCCAGATAATGAAGTATCTACTCCTGCCAAATGAAGTGATATACCATTTATTCCGGATAACTCAATTATCTTTTTTGCATAATTCACGTCAAAATCCCTTATAAATGTTTTTGAACAGATGTTATGGGGCTTTAATCCCAGACCATGTATCATAACAGGACGGACCTGATTCAGCTCTGTAATAAATTGTTGATAATCTGACAAATCAGATTTCTCAAAAATTTTCATTTGATATCCAAGTCCAGGATATTTAAAATAATCCAAAACAATTTTCTTTTCCTCAACAAGCTGTTTAACTTCAGGATAATAGTTACACGCTAGTTTTATCATAATAATACCTCTTTGACCCTAAATTATTTGTGTGTAAACAAATTATTTTATCACGGTACAATTTTATCACGGTACAATTTTCATCGTTTTATAATGGCTGGTACTAAATTTAATGTCCAAGTATTAACAACTAAATGATATTCTCCATCTTGAACTGAAGCGACGCACAATAAGAACATTCATTTCCTAAAATTGTCACTAAAGAAGTAGCAAAGAATTTGGAATAAACACGTCTCAGCAATTGGAGAAACAATTACTGAATATAAAAAGTGGTTAATATGTATTTTATTTAGTATAAAAATCTAACTTCATTGTCCATGAAGTACCTAAAATTCCTATCTTTTGGAATTCTTCTCTCTCATATAGCCTTAAGGCAATAGTATTCCTGAGATCTACACTTAATGAAATTGCCGAGTACCCATCTAATTTTGCTTTTTCAATTATAGCTT
>JAQSXU010000364.1 GCA_029256485.1 Clostridiaceae bacterium | reverse complement strand
TTTTATTAAAGAAAAGTTAGTTGACGAATTTATCATTACGATTGCACCTACACTAATAGGTAGTGGAATTTCTTTATTTAATAAAAATGATTTTGAGTTGGAATTAAAATTAAAGGGTATGAGGAGATTCAATCAATTTGCTGAACTCCATTACGAGGTGAAATAAAGCAATCGATAGTTGGTTCGCAATCTTCATATTTAACGTCACAACAATAAAAAACGAATAATTATTTTGAACACCGCATTATTCATGATTGAATTTTGGGGTGTTTTTACGTCGTACTTCAAAGATACCGTGACATAACTTAAATGAAATGTGTATTTGGGGACATTTAAATTTTACGAATGATATTGACACAATATTAAATAGGAATATGTAATTTCTTCTTACTTATATAGCTATTATGCAACATATATATCTTATATAAATATACCAAAGACTTACCATATTAATTTTTATATAGTAAGTCATTTTCAATAATTATATTTAAGTCATATAAAAAAGCTGCTAATTAAATTACATTATCTATCTAAAAAACGCATTATTTCTTCAGCACTTTTTCTTTGAGTTAAAGTTGCATGTTTTCCATCTTCATAACTATAAACTATAAGTACAGCTACTGTTTCTTCTTCTGATAAATTTACTATTTTTGATATAGATTTTTCATCTATATCTCCCATTATATATGTACCAACGCCTTTTGAAGTTGTGAAGCTTTTTTCATAATCTCCTGAAGTTCTGAATCGCGATAATCATAATCCACTCCTGCAAAAAGTTTTTCATGTTCTGTCATATTCTCTCTTACTACTAAATGCTCTCTCCAAGTTCGCGAGCCTCTTTTATTTTATCACTTCCAAGCACTTCTCCAATATTTTTCCAATTAACATACTTTTCAAATAGCTGATACCAATTTGTTGGTTGACTATAATCGTCCCCTCCAGCTGTCATTATTAGAACGCTCTCTTTAATAGATGCCTCATTACCAAAAGCAGAAAATTCTGCATAAAGTCTATCTACTACAGTTTTTAGTACACCAGTAATTGTCCAAAAGTATACAGGAGATGCAAAGACAACTACATCCGATTCTTTAAATGCCATATATATATCTTTCATATCATCTTTTTGAATGCAAGGATTATCCTTGTTCATTGCTTCCTTGCATTTATTACACCCAATACAACCATTAATATTCATATTGTGCAAATAGAATTCTCGAACATGATTTCCAGAACTCTCAGCACCTTCCTTAAAAGATTTTATTAACTTTGACGTATTACCATTTTTTCTTGCTGCCCCATTAAGAATTATTATATTTTTCATAATCTTTAACATCCTTATTTTAATAAATTAGTATAGATTTATTTTTTAAGAATTATTTCAACAGATTCTTACCAAGGTTAAATGCTTCTTCGCAGTCAAGTGGAAATTGTGTTTCTCTTTGTTTTCTCTTTTCTTCTTCAGAGAAGGCACTGGTTTCATATTTTGAATAATCATCAAATTGATAAGTATTATATGAATGCATAACTAAAGGTTGTTTAAATATCATTCCAACTATTGGTTCAAAGCCATTTATTTTAGATAAATAATTATTACTCTCTACAAATTCCTTTGTAGCATTCATAGTGTAAATAAATGCAGTAGGCATTTTTTTTGGTGCAAGCCCAGTATAATTTTTATCATAAAGGAAATATTGGAATATAAATCTTTCAAAGAATCCCTGTAGTGCTGCTGTTACACTACTGAAATAAATTGGAGAACCAAATATGATTCCATCAGCATCCGCTAATTTTTCTAGAACATCATGAAGATCATCTCTTATAGCACACTTACCATAGCTTTTGCTTCCTATTCTTTTACATGCGAAACAGCTCTTACAGCCTGTATAGTTTAAATCATACAGATTAATCATTTCTGTTTCGATTTTTTCATTTGGAGCTGAAGCTTTTACTCCTTCTAAGGCTTTCTTTAATAATGAAGCTGTGTTTTCATTTTTTCTTGGACTTCCATTAATAGCATAAACTTTCATACTAAAACTCCTTTTTTCTTTAAATATATTATGAAATTATGTTATCATAGAGTAAGGAATATACAAGTATTCAGTTTTTTCTGTGTTGGTATAAAAAAGATACTATTAGTGCGTTAGAAAGGATTTATAAATATGAAAAATGATATTAAGAAATGTAAAAACGTAGAGGTTGAGAAGTTATACGATATAAAGTGCCCAATTAATTATGCTATAGATATTATAGGGCAGAAGTGGAAACTGCCTATCATATGGTTTTTATCAGAACATGAGACTCTTAGATATAATGAATTAAAACGTAAGGTTAGCGGAATAACAAATACTATGCTTATAAAATGTTTAAAAGAGCTTGAGGATAGTAAACTTCTAACTAGAATTCAGTATAATACAATTCCTCCTAAGGTTGAATATTCTCTAACAGAGAGTGGAAAAGCATTATTTCCAGCGTTGAATGAATTATATGCCTGGGGAGAACAGCAGATGAAAATAGATTTAGAATCTAAAGATAGTACTAAAAAGTAAATTCTATGGGCTGAGAAATAAAACCTATAGATTGAAATGTAAGTTTTATAGTTTATAGCTTAGCTATTTAATATCTTACAAAGAAAGTTGTCCACTTTTTTGTAAATATATTATTACTTATGATACTTTATTTTACTTATAAAAATAGTCTTAGTCATTAAAGTCACTTGACTAAGACTACTTTTCTTA
>JAQSXU010000016.1 GCA_029256485.1 Clostridiaceae bacterium | reverse complement strand
ATGCTGATTTAAAAGTTCCTGCAGTTACCTTTCCATCGGATACTTTATAAAAAACCCCCTCGGTAACCCATTTAAAAACTTCCATTGGTGACTGCTTAGCAATCAGGCAATAAACAATTCCAAAAACTATTGGAACAACAATTAAAGCTACGTAAGGACTAAGAGCTTTTTTATAGATTGTAAAAATAAAAACTACAATAAGTATAGCGCCTATTAAAGTTCCCATTTTAATTCACCTCCAAAAAATTTTGCAATAATTATATTTCATAGAACTAGAACGCTTTAGTAAATAGAGGATAAAAGTTTTTCCTGGGCCCAAGAAAAAACTGTTACCGTTTACTTAACATGCAAATTAATTATATATGCAATTTGTCGAATATACCAATTAGTTATTTTTATATTTTTCATAGGTAACGGCTATACTTTTGTGTTATAATTGAATAATATTTTATATATAAACATGCGGGGATGTGGTTTTTTGGAATTTAAAGATATCGAATATGCATATGCAATTTCCAAATATAAAAATATTACAAAGGCTGCTGAATCTCTTTATATAACCCAGCCTACACTGAGCATATATATTAAAAACATGGAAAAAAGATTAGAGATTAAATTATTTAAGAGAGATGGTAATAAAATAGACCTTACCTATGAAGGTGAAACCTTTGTAGAAAATGGCCTTAAAATACTACAGCAAAGAGACAATCTTTTAAATAACTTAAGTGAATCTGTTGGTTCGAAAAGAGGAAGGCTGAAGTTATCTATCCCAATCCTTAGAGGGAGTTATTTAATTCCTCTAATTTTACCTGTTTTTCATAAGAAATATCCAAATGTAGATATTATTTTATCGGAAAGCAATTCCTTAGAAATCGAAGAAAATGTTAGAAGCGGAATAAGCGATATAGTTATTTTTAATAAACCATTTCGCAAATTATCTTTAGAATATGAAGTTATCAAACAGGAGGAGCTAATCCTTGTAATGCATAGAAATCATCCCTTAGCAAAAAAGGGTAAAAAAATTAAAGGTCTCCATTATCCTTGGATGGACATTAATTTATGCAAAGATGAGCCTTTTATTATTCAGTATCCTTTCCAGCATACGGGACAAATTGAGAGATATCTCTTTAAACAAGCAAATATAAATCCTCCAATCATTTTGGAAACAAAGAATCTGGAAGCATCCATACGTCTAGCTAGTTTAAATTATGGACTGACCTTTATTTCAGAAACACATATTAAATATATTCGCTGCGATGAAAATCCTATATTTTTCTCTGTTGGTAATCCTACCACCAATATGGATGTTATTGCTGCTTATAATAATAAGAAATCCTTGTCAAAGTATGCACAAGAATTTATTGAGATTTCAAAAAAATGTTTAGAGTAAACATTTTAAATAATATTCGTACTTTTTTAGGTTTATAATTAATGACATACATTAGAAAGAAGGTGTTATCTAATGCTAGATAATATAAAGGGTGCCATTTTTGACATGGACGGCACTATAATTGACTCTATGTGGGTATGGAGTAGAATTGATATGGATTATTTAGAAAAAAGGGGAACCAAGGTACCCTCGGATTTGTATGATAATATAGGACATTTAAGTTTTAATGAAACAGCCAAATATTTTAAAGATAGATTTAATCTGTCTGAATCTATAGAAGATATTCAGCAAGAATGGAATCACATGGCCTTTAATGAATACTCTAATAATGTGAAACTGAAACCAGGTGTAAAGAAATTTTTGAATATTTTAAAAGCAAAGAAAATCAAGATCTCTCTTGCCACAAGTAATAGTTTGACTTTGATAGAAGCTGTATTAAAAAACAATGATGTATATCATCTTTTTGATTCCATTACCACTACAGATGAGGTAGAAAGAAATAAAAATTTCCCCGACATATATTTATTAGCAGCTAAAAAATTGGGACTTGCCCCTAATGAATGTATTGTCTTTGAGGATATTTTACCTGCTATAATAGGAGCTAAAGCCTCAGGGGCAAAAGTTATCGGTGTTCATGATTTTTATTCAAAAAATCAGATGAAGGATATTATGGAAAAGGCTGATAGTTACATTTTCGCGTATAACGAACTAATAGAAATGATGTAATAATGTCATTAGCTATGAATATAATATATTATAATATTTATTTGGAGGACGCTTTATGCTGTTGTTTTTATTTATTTTATTATTATGCGCCGCATTAAGCATATCCTATTATTTTACCAATAA
Organism: Clostridiaceae bacterium; assembly: GCA_029256485.1. Next base: position 51,140 of record JAQSXU010000016.1, on the reverse strand, counting down.
AATGTCTGATCAGCATAAGCAAATAATATTATTGAGAACTCAAAATGACCGGCTGAAAAACAAAATTATAAAAAGTGACTATACTTCACATGGTATTAAAATTAAATATACGGATCCACCATTTGAAATTGGGATTACATGTGAAAAATGCAGCTTATATTTATGTCCTTTAGAGAACTCCAATATATTGGCTGATTTAGAAGTTGAAACTGTGGTAAATATTCACGATAGTGCAGAAATTTTGGGGGTTATCTGGTTCCAAGTGTCATTTCCGTGTGAGGAAAGAATAAATAATAAGGGCTGGTTACAATGTAATCATATAAAATTATCCAATTAATAACATAGTGAAACAATTTCAATATTGTTTTCCAACAGCCATCTTCATATTTTTATGAAGATGGCTGTTGCTTTTTAAACTTTATGACAGCTCGAAGGCCCCAGTATACAATTGATAGTATTTACCCTTTTGTTCAATTAAATCATCATGGCTTCCTCTTTCAATAATTCTGCCTTGGTCTAATACCATGATTACATCAGAGTTTTTAACTGTTGAAAGTCTATGAGCAATTACAAATACTGTTCTTCCCCTCATAAGCTTATCCATTCCCTCCTGAACAATGGCCTCTGTCCTTGTATCAATACTAGATGTAGCCTCATCAAGTATTAAGACAGGAGGATCAGCTATAGCAGCTCTAGCGATTGTCAGTAACTGTCTTTGACCTTGTGATAAATTTCCTCCATCCCCTGTAATGACTGTATCGTACCCATTAGGCAAATGTCTTATAAATCCATCTGCATTTGCAAGTTTTGCCGCTGCAACTACTTCCTCATCAGTTGCATTCAATTTTCCATACCTGATGTTATCTGCAACAGTCCCTGTAAATAGATGAGGATCTTGTAATACAATTCCAAGGGATCTTCTTAGGTCATCTTTTTTAATTTTGTTAATAGTAATGGCATCATATCTTATTTTTCCATGTTGAATATCATAGAAACGGTTAATTAAATTAGTAATAGTAGTCTTTCCAGCTCCTGTAGCACCTACAAATGCTACCTTTTGTCCTGGTTTGGCGTAAAGTTTTATGTTGTGTAATATAATTTTTTCACCATTATAGCCAAAATCAACATTCTCAAATACTACTTCACCAAGAAGTTTGGTATAAGTTTCAGTGCCATCTTCACATGGAATCTTCCATGCCCATATTCCAGTATGCTCTTTAGATTCTACTAATCCTCCATTTTCATCTTCTTTTGCGTTCACTAAAGTTACATACCCTTCATCCGCTTCTTTTTTCTCATCAATAAGTTTAAATATACGTTCAGCTCCTGCTAATGCCATAATAACAAAGTTGAATTGCTGAGCCATTTGATTTATTGTTTGGCTGAAGGTCCTTGTCAACTGCAGAAATGATGCCAATCCGCCAAGAGTAAATCCGCCAAAAGATCCGATAGCTAGAATAGCGCCAAAAATAGCAACACATACATAATTTATATAACCAATGTTACCCATTATGGGCATTAAAATATTGGCATACAAATTTGCATTATTTGCACTATCAAAAAGCATATCGTTTAATTTGTCAAAGCTATTCTTTGCTTCCTCCTCATGGCAAAAGACTTTAACAACTTTTTGCCCCTCCATCATTTCTTCTATATAGCCATTTACTGCACCTAAGTCTTTTTGCTGCAATCCATAGTACTTTCCGCTTTTTTCACCAATAAATTTAGTAACATTAAACATTAATATTATAATTAAAATTTCAACTCCTGTTAACGGAAGGCTTAAATATATCATAGAGAAGAATATACTTACAACCGTTATAATTGCCGATAGCAACTGCGGTATCCCCTGGCTGATCATTTGCCTTAAGGTATCTGTATCATTTGTGTAAAGACTCATTAAATCTCCATGAGAATGTGTATCAAAAAAACTAATGGGCAAAGTTTCCATATGTGCAAACATATTATCTCTTATTTTCTTAAGTGACCCTTGAGAAATTGTAACCATCACTCGGCTGTATATATATGTTGACAAGACTCCAACATAATAAATTACTGCCATTGTAATTATCATTTTAAGCAGAGGGCCGAAATCAGCTCCAGGCTTATTTAAAAGTGGTGTTATATAATCATCTATTAAGTTTCTTAAAAATAGTGTACCAATAACGTTAGCAATAGAGCTTATTATAATGGTTACTAATACAATGAAAAATAAAAATTTATATTCCTTAAATACGAAAGCTAATAATCTTTTTAATGTTTTTAATGAATCTTTACTAGGTTTTACATGTCCACCACGTCTACCACCTGGCCCATGTATCTCTCTTACTTTAGGGGCTTTATTTTGACTCATTATTATCAGCTCCTTTCAATTGTGATTCATAGACTTCGCGGTATATTTCATTTGATTTTAGCAATTCCTCATGAGTTCCAAACCCATCTATTTTCCCATCATTAAGTACAATAATCCTATCTGCATCCTGCACTGAAGAAATACGCTGAGCAATAATAAGTTTTGTAGTATATGGTATGGTTTCTTTAAATGCTTTTCTGATAAGAGCATCTGTCTTAGTATCCACCGCACTGGTAGAATCATCTAAAATCAGTATTTTAGGTTTCTTAAGCAGTGCTCTTGCAATACATAGCCTTTGCTTTTGTCCACCAGATACATTTGTTCCGCCTTGTTCTATATAGGTATTATATTTATCCGAAAAGTTCTCTATGAATTCATCAGCTTGAGCCTGTTTACATGCGGCAATAATTTCTTCGTCAGTAGCATCTTTATTTCCCCATCTTAAATTTTCTCTTATAGTTCCAGAAAATAAAACATTCTTTTGCAATACCATTGACACTTCATTTCTAAGAGTTTCTATGTCATATTTTCTAACATCAATTCCCCCAACTTCTACAGATCCAGCTGTTACATCATATAATCTTGGAATAAGCTGAACAAGGGTAGACTTAGCACTTCCTGTTCCACCAATGATACCTATAGTTTCACCGGAATTAATTTTTATATTGATATTATCTAAAACTAAATTGTCCATATTTTTGCTATAACTAAAATCAACATTATTAAATGTAATGGATCCATCTTTTACTTCATAAATTGAATTTTCCTCACTTGTCAAATCACTTTTTTCATCTAAAACTTCTATAATTCTTTCAGCAGACGACTTGGACATAACCACCATTACAAATACCATAGATATAATCATAAGGCTCATTAATATGTTAGTTGTATAAGTAAATAAACTCATTAGTTCACCAGTTGTCATGGACTTTGAAACAATCATCTTTGCACCAAGCCAGGATAAAAGCATAATGCAGGTATAAACTGCAAACTGCATTGCAGGAGCATTAAGTATAATTAATCTTTCAGCCCTTACAAAGTATTTGTATAAGGTTTCAGAAGCCTTATAAAACTTATTTGTTTCATGTTCTTCTCTTACATAAGCCTTTACTGTTCTAATACTAGTTAAATTTTCCTGTACACTGGCATTTAAGTCATCGTATTTTTTAAATACCTCTAAAAAATATGGATGCACCCTTGTCATAAGAAAATACAAAAAAACCCCAAGAAAAACTATTGCTCCTAAGAATATTAGAGATAATTTTGCATTAATATATACACACATTGCCATAGCAGAAATCAGCATAAATGGGGCTCTTACAAACATTCTTATTATCATTTGAAATGCATTTTGAACATTTGTTACATCTGTGGTTAGCCTGGTTATTAGACCCGCTGTAGAATATTTATCTATATTTGAAAAGGAATAGTTTTGGATATTGTAATACATTGCTTTTCTTAAGTTTCTACCAAAACCAGTAGATGCTCTTGCAGCATATTTACCTGACAATACTCCAAAAGAGAGAGATAAAAATGATGCAGCTATCATTATTACTCCAACTTTAAATACATACTTAATATCAGCATTTCCTACCCCTTTATCAATAATTTTTGCCATCAATAATGGAATTATTACCTCAATCACTACTTCTAAGGCAACATATATAGGAGTTAAAATAGTATCCCTTTTAAACTCTCCAATATAATTTGCTATTTTTCTTATCATGATTTCCCTCCTCTTGTTAGATTTCTAACTAATAGTTAAAAAAATGCATTAATCTGCAATTTTCTTAGATAATCTATCGATTAAAGAAACTAATATATTCGCTTCATCTTGTGTTAATTCATCTCTTAGTGATTGTTCAAATTTAAGTATAGAAGCATATACATTTCTTTGAATTTCTAAGCCTTTTTCCGTTAGTATTATCTTCTTAAGTCTTGCATCTTCAGAAACACTCACTCTTCTAATGTGTCCGTTCTTTTCCATTAACTGAAGAACGCTGGTTACTGATGAACGTCTAATGTCAAGCTCTTCCTCAATATCTTTTTGAAATATATCTTTTTTATCTGAGTTATGATATATAAAACCGAGTATTCTAGCTTGAACCCCTGTTACACCATATTGTGCACTTTCTTTACTTATTCTTCTATGCATCCTATTAGCGAGAATAAGTATTTTTTTTCCTATGTGTATGTCTTTATTCACTTCATCACTCCTATTACTTTGTTAGATTTCTAACTAATTATAAATTTAAATGTTTTATCTGTCAATATAGTTAAAGAAATTTATTTGGATATAACTGTTAAAAGAAAGTAATCATACTCTTCGCAATCCATTAACACCCTCTTGATAAAGTGTTCTTATTGGATGATTGTAAACATTTTGAACTTTCCCCATTATATATATTACCATATCATTATAATGGAATTTGCTATTAAATGATTGACATACTAAATTGAAAATTTTATACTTATGAAGTAATTTAAATTTTCATAAGATTTAATCTATAATTCAAAGAGCTTCGCATAGAGGCATAAGAATATGAAACAATATATAAATATCATGTAGATTCTATAATGTTATCAAAATGTGGGGGGAAAATATGAAAAAAATAGTAAGGGCACTAGTAATTTGCGCTGTATCAATCATATTTCTTGTATCTTGTAGTAATAACAATAAAACAACCGGACAATCTTCTGAAAAAACAAATGATCAGCCTTATCAGCAAACAAATACAATGATGGATACAGTTATAACATTAAAAGCCTATGGACCGAATGCTAAGGCTGCTGTAGATGAAAGTTTTAAAAGAGTAGATGAACTAGACAAGCTTGCAAGCACTACCATAAATACAAGCGATGTTTATAAAATTAACGCTGCAGCTGGAAAAGAGTATGTAAAAGTACATCCTGAGATAATTAAAATGATAGAAACATCAATAAAGTACTCAAAACTAAGTGGGGGAGCATTTGATATAACTACGGGCCCAATAATAAACCTATGGGGTATTGGAACAGATGAAGAGAGGCTGCCCTCTGACTCTGAAATAAAATCAAAGCTTTCACTAGTAGGATATAATAATATCAGCATTAATAAATCAGATAATAGTGTTATGCTCCAAAAGACAGGAATGGCTATTGATTTAGGTGGCCTTGCTAAAGGTTTTGCTGCTGATGAAGTGTTGAAAATCTATGACAAATACGGAATTAAAAAGGGCCTTATTAATTTAGGCTCAAGTACTATATACGCACTTGGTACAAATCAGGACGGTAAGCCTTGGTCAGTTGGAATCAAACATCCTAGAAATGATGACAGCAGCACTTATTTAGGAATTATAAGAATTTCAAATCAGGCACTATCCACCTCTGGAGATTATGAAAGATTTTTCATAAAAAATGGCAAAAGATATCACCATATAATGAATTCAGCTACAGGATATCCGGCAGATACTGGTGTAATGTCTGATACAATAATAATTAATAACAGTGTTCCAGATAAAAATATGGTAGCTGATATTTTAACAACTACAGTTTTTGTCATGGGACCTGAGAAAGGCATTCAGTTTGCAAATAATATAGAAGATGTATCCTGTGAAATTACCACAACAGACAATAAAATATATACGACAAAAGGATTTAAGGATAAAATTATGGATTTAAGCAGTGATTTTAAGTTTGCTAACTGATGCTGACATTAGTATTTAATTTATAACAAATTTTCGCTAAACATATAAAAATATTTTAGCTAATAAAAGAGGTTTTACCATTGTTTTTATGGTAAAACCTCTTTTAATGAACTTAGTTTCTAACTTAATCTCTTATTAATTAACTGTTATTTAGTTGTTAACCATTGTTGTCCTGTTATGACACTATCAGCATCCATTTTGAATGTAGATTTATATTCAGGAGAAGTGAAATATATATTTCCGTCAACTATAGCATCAGTTAATGAGAAGTTTGGTGCTGAAACATAAACATCTCCTTTAAAAACTCCATGTTGAATACTAGCACTTGGACTCTTGACGGTTAACTTTGGAGCTGTTAACATAAATCTACCATCTGTAACCTTATTATCATCATGAGCATAAAGAGCTATTTTACGTTGTTGAGCTGGTGGAGTTTTTGTGTTATTAAATGTTCCATCTAATACAATTTCCTTATTAAAAGTTAAATTATCAAGAACTGCAATAATCCACTTTCCATCTTTGCTTATTGCCTTTTCAAAAGCATCATTGTTGTTTACTATTGAAGCTGACGTAACAACGTCTACATCTGAATTCAATTTTAGTTCTTGTTTTCCTGTTACAACTGTTTTTTCATCACCATCTTTATCAGCTATGGTAAATGTATCTTTAGCTGCTTTATTAGTGAAGTAGATATTTCCATCAATCTTAGCATTAATTAACTTAAAGTTTGGTGCTGAAACATAAACATCACCCTTGAAATTTCCATGTTCAACACTAGCATTTGGACTCAATATAGTTAGTTTTGGTGCTGTTAAAGTAAATCTAGCAGTTACAACATGTTTGTCATCTTGAGAATAAAGAGCTATTTTACGCTGAATAGCTGGTGGAGTTTTTGTATTTACAAATTGTCCATCTAAAACAAGTGCTTTATCGGTAGTTACATCTTTTGTTATAGCAATAATCCATTTTCCACCCTTTGATTTTGGTACTATTGCTTTTTGGAATGCATCTGCATTGTCTACTATTGAAGCAGATGATACTACATCTACAGGTGTCTCTGGTGCTGGTTGTGTTGGTGTCGGTGCTGGTGTTACAACCGCAGTTACTTTTGAATTTAATGCAGCAAACGTTTTCGGACCAGCTAGTCCATCAACTGCAAGACCATTTGATTTTTGAAAGTCTTTAACCGCATTTAAGGTTAATTGTCCAAAAATGCCATCAACAGCAAGGTTATATCCAGCCTTATTAAGATTCTTTTGCAGGAATGTAACATCACTTCCTGTATTACCTATTCTAAGTACAGCTGTTGGTGTAGTTGGATTTAATACTCCATAAGTATTTGGACCAACTATTCCATCAACTACAAGACCGTTTTGTTTTTGGAAGTCTTTAACTGCATTTAAAGTTAAAGGTCCGAAGAAACCATCAACGTCAAGCTTGTACCCAATATTATTAAGACTAGTTTGTAAAGACTTAACAGAATCACCTACAGAACCAATTTTAAGTAAAACTGATGCATTTGTTGATCTGTAATTTGATGTATAGCTTGTTGTTCCTGTATTACTCTTTGCTGGAGCTGGAGCTGGTGCCGGAGTTCCTGTTGTAGCTGCTGAAACAACATCTACACCAATTGGTCTTACACCTAGAGTACCTTGTACAGCTAAAAATGAACATGTTGCTACTACTGCACATACTGTAGCTTTTAACCTTTTGTTCAAAATATTTACCCCCCTTAATTAATTTAATTAATTCTCAAAATATTCCAAACATTATTATATCATTAAATTGGTAAAATATACATGCTCTATTAGTAATACTGCATTCCATTTTGTTATGGTCTACTCAAATAAATAAAAAAACAGAAATAATATTCGTTAATATTATTTCTGTTATGATATTATTTACAATAATTTATAGTTTTATTATGGATGCTAAACGATTTTAGTTGCCCAACAAAGAGTACATAGGGTGTGTATGTTTTTCTATCAATATATTTTTAATTTTCCCTCTCCACTCTCCACCATACTATTTCATTAGTTTCTTTATACTTGACAGCGCCTACATTTTCCAAAACTTTGTGCGATGGTATATTTGTCTTTTCTGTATCTGCAATGACAAAAAGTGCTCTGGGATTTTTAAAAATCCATTGGGTTAATGCTTTTAATGCCTCAGTAGCATATCCATTTCTTCTATATCTTTCTTCAATGCCATACCCAACAGTTACCTCACCAATTTCGTTGGGATACCCTTTAAGCATTATAAAACCAATTATCTGTTTCTCCTCTTTATGAACTATAGCCCAATTAGTTAACCATAAGTAATTTTCAACATCCTCCAGTACCTTTCTTAACCTTACCTTCATTGCATACTGCATTTCTTCATCAAGAGTCGTATTGTTTACCTTTAACCCCAAATCAGTTTGCATTTTTACATAATCCTCTAATGATAATACAAGTTGATGTGACTGCAAAGGTAATAAGCTTAATCTTTCTGTTTTTAATTCCTGGTTTATTGCCTTTATTCCTGTAATATCATTTCTTTCAATTAATTCATAACTCATTTTTACTGTGCCTCCATAAAATCAAAATTCGGACATAACTATACCCTGAAATAGTTTTTTAACTACTCCAATATATATGAATCAATCTGCATATTATGAAGACATAACTTAATATTCATTTTATCTTTACATCAAAACAACATTAAGTGACCATATTGGAAGTAGTTATATATAAATTCTGGCATATTAATCATCTTACTCATTGGCAACCACTCCTTTAAATACTTCCAAGTATACTATAACATAAAGATTTAATAATATATATCTTTATATTATGTTAATTCAAAACCCCGCGTGTTCCTACAATTACAACATAATACAATAAAAGGAGTTAGTTTAACTTGCACTAACTCCTTATAACATGAAACTATCATACAATTTTAGTTGTCCAATTTTCACAATTCCACACATCAGTGACAATATCCTGGTAAAATTCTGGTTCATGGCAAACTAATAGTATACTTCCATTATACTCCTTTAATGCTCTCTTTAATTCCTCTTTAGCAAATACATCCAGGTGGTTAGTAGGCTCGTCCAGTACCAATATATTTGTTTCTTTATTTATTATTTTACATATTCTAACCTTTGCTGCTTCTCCACCGCTTAATACCACCATTTTACTTTCAATATGCTGTGTTGTTAATCCGCATTTTGCAAGGCACGCTCTTATTTCATATTGAGTAAAACCAGGGAACTCCCCCCATAGCTCTTCAATACAAGTGTTATAATTTGCTTCCTTTATCTCCTGCTGGAAATATCCTATATATTGATAATCACCAAGTTCTACCCTTCCCGATATTGATTTAATTTCACCTAGTAAGCTCTTAAGTAATGTACTTTTACCTAAGCCATTGGCGCCAACTAATGCTATTTTCTGACCTCTTTCCATAATTAAATTTAATGGTTTTGACAATGGTTCATCATATCCAATAACAAGATCTTTTGTTTCAAATATTAACTTACCAGAAGCTCTTGCTGCTTTAAAATTGAACTCTGGTTTGATTTTTTCTTTGGGCAATTCTATAATATCCATTTTATCCAGCTTTTTCTGCCTTGCTCTTGCCATTCCTGTAGTGGCAACCCTAGCTTTATTTCTAGCTACAAAGTCCTCTAATCTGGCAATCTCCTGCTGCTGTCTTTCAAATGCAGCTTCAAGCTGTTTTTTATTTGCCTCATGAATCCTCATGAAATTATCGTAATCACCTACATATCTAGTTAACTGCTTATTTTCTACATGATAAATCAAATTTATTACACTATTTAAAAATGGTATATCATGAGATATTAATATAAACGCATTTTCATAACTTTGCAAATATCTTTTTAACCATTCTATATGCTGTCCATCCAGATAATTAGTAGGCTCATCCAGAAGTAATATGTCTGGGCTTTGTAAAAGCAGCTTTGCAAGAAGTACCTTGGTTCTCTGTCCACCACTTAAATCTGATACATCTTTATCTAATCCAACATCTCTTAATCCTAATCCCCCAGCAACTTCTTCAACCTTTGAATCAATAATGTAAAATCCATTATGATCTAATAAGTCCTGTATAGTTCCCATATCCTCCAAAAGCTTTTCCAATTCGCTCTCACTGGCCTCTGCCATTTTATCGGTAATGCTTATCATTTCTTCTTCTAAATCAAAAAGATATTTAAATGCTTCTTTTAACACATCTCTAATAGTTTGGCCCTTTTCTAGTGATGCATGCTGATCCAGATATCCTACCCTTACTCTATTTGACCATTCTATGGTTCCCTCATCTGGAATTAGTTTGCCTGTAATTATATTCATAAATGTAGACTTACCTTCACCATTTGCTCCAATGAATCCCACGTGCTCACCTTTCAGCAGCCTAAATGATACATCTTCAAATATTGCTCTATCACCAAATCCATGGCTAATATTCTTTACAGTTAATATGCTCATTATTTTTTCTCCTTTTAAACAAAATAAGTACACACAAGAAATAGTTTAATTTATTCACATATATTCTGTCAAAGGTATTTTTAAGTAAAGATTTCATTTCATAGTTCAAATTATATATATAACTACTATAAAATTTATTGTTGTGGTATACTACTTAAGGAAATAAACTTGGAGGTAATTAATATGGCTTGTAAATTTTATTTATATAAAGGTAAGGGTTTAAAGGCTGAAAATGGCCATCCTTGGATTTACTCAAATGAGATAGAAGGATATGACGGAGAATATACTAATGGTGATATAGTTGAAGTATATAATTTTAAAAATGATTTTATTGGTAAAGCTTACATAAACGATGTTTCTAAAATTACTCTTAGAATAATGACAAGAGATATTAACGAGGAAATAAATGAGGACTTTTTTAGAGGAAGGTTATTAAACGCCTGGGAATATAGAAAGAAGGTAATTGATACCTCAAGCTGCAGGGTTTTATTTGGAGAAGCAGACTTTCTTCCTGGGCTTATTATTGACAAATACGAAGACTACTATGTGGTACAATCATTATCATTAGGTATAGATAAATATAAGGATATAATTGTTAAAATATTAAATGAAGATTTTAATGCTAAGGGAATATATGAAAGAAGCGATGTTCGTGTACGTGAATTAGAAGGTATGGAACAAACTAAAGGATTTCTGTCTGATGCTTTTGACACCAAAATTCAAATAGTAGAAAATGGTGTTAAATATATTGTAGACATTGAAAATGGACAAAAAACTGGTTTCTTCTTAGATCAAAAAGAAAACAGAAAATCAATTCATAAATTATGCAAGGATGCAGATGTATTGGATTGTTTTACACACACAGGATCATTTGCTCTCAATGCCGGAATTGCCGGTGCAAAAAGTGTTTTAGGGCTGGATATATCTAATTTAGCTATAGAAGATGCACAAAAAAATGCAGAAATAAACAATTTATCTGATATAGTTAAATTTGAATGTCATAATGCATTTGATGTTCTTCATGAATGGGCCAAAGAGGGTAGAAAGTACGATGTTGTAATTTTAGATCCTCCTGCATTTACCAAGTCTAAATCAACAGTAAAAAGTGCAGTTAGAGGCTATAAAGAAATAAATTTAAGAGGCATAAAAATGGTTAAACCAGGCGGTTTTCTGGTTACATGCTCATGTTCTCACTTTATGGATCCTGAATTATTCAGTGAAACCATTAAGGATGCAGCAAAAGATGCTAGAAGAATGCTTAGACAAGTTGAATTTAGAACTCAAGCCTGTGATCATCCAATTTTGTGGAATTCCGATGAATCCTATTATCTTAAATTTTATATATTTCAAGTAGTTTAGGATAACATAAAAAGTGTGCTGTAAAGTAATTTATAGCACACTTTTAAGTTAAACAGCTTGTTCACCTATAATGCTGGCATCAACAATTATACCTTCTTTGTATTCTGGTACAACCATTGTGGTGTCCTTCCTGCAGCAATATTTTAAATCATCCTCCAGATTCAACCTTTTTATAGTTTTATAATGACTTGCCTTCTCTATAAATCCATAGATTCCCTTATTCTCATTATAAATATAATGAGCAGTTTTTGCCACATCAGAAAGTTCAATATGAGGTGCTATTTTTAAAATACAATCTATAATGTATCCGCTGCATATAAAATCGTCTATTGAAAACTCACCATAAGTTCCTGCATTTACTAAAGTAATATCATTGTCTAATGCTGTTACCCTATTGGCAACTGCCTTAGAATTTATCATAGCTCCTATAATGATATTTTTTGCTCCATGGCATCCCTTAATTGCCCTTGTACCATTAGTTGTAGTCATTACTACAGTTTTATTTTTAACTCTACTCTCAGTGTATTCCAGCGGTGAATTTGAGCAGTCAAACCCATCTATCTTAACAGCTCTTCTTTCCCCACCTAATATGTACTTATTTCTATCCCTGTTAGCAATTTCAAATGCCTCTTCTATTGTCAATACAGGTATCACAGCTGTGCAGCCATTTGCTATAGCTGTTGTAATTACTGAAGTAGCCCTTAGCATATCAATTACAACAACAGACTTATTTTTAATCTTGGCCTCTTTTATATCATCAGATGAAATTATTATGTCAATCTTCATGGGTAATCCTCCCGATAAATAGAAATTTATTGATTGTTTTAATCTACAAATGATCCTCTATATATTAATTTAGTTGGCACAATCACTTTATTCTCTTTAGTATTTCCCTTGATTTTTCCTATCATAAGTCTTGCAGACTCATATCCAAGCATTGGTGCATTTATATCTACTGAAGTTAGCGAAGGATTAACAAACTCAGCCAAGGGAACATTATTAAAACTTATGAGCTCTATATCGTCCGGTATTCTAAACCCTGCTTCTTTAATGGCGTCCATAGCACCAAATGCCATAACATCATCAGTGGCCACCACCGCTGTAGGAATATCTTTTAGCTGCAGCAGCTCTTTCATTTTCATATAGCCGCATTCTTTTGTGAACTCACATTCTTTTATTAGTTCTCTTGCAAAAGGTACTTTATATTTTAATAGGGCGTTTCTATATCCATCTAATCTATCTAAGGAAACTATTAATTTTAGTTTTCCTCCTAGCAATGCAATATTTTTGTGTCCTTTTTTGATAAGCTTTTCTGTTACATTAAAGCAAGCTTCTACGTTATCATTATCAACATAAAGTACCCCCTTAGCCTTAAGGGGCTTACCAATTATTAATACAGGTATTTTTAATCCTCGAACAGTATCTAGTATAACATTATCAACGGAGGAATACATTATAATAATTCCGTCTACTCTTCCACCCATAGCAATGTTACTTATTGATTCTAATTGCTCTTCATCATTATTACCAGTGGAAAGAAGGATACAATATCCTTGTTCATGTGCAGCTGCAGCAATACCACTCAATGCTTCCGGGAAAAATGGATTCAAGAAAGCCATTTGAGTTGATTGGGGCATAACAATCCCAATGGTTTTTGTAGATTTATTTACAAGACTCCTAGCAATGGCATTGGGATGATACCCAAGTTTCTCCATTGCCTCCTTAACATTTTTTTTAGTTTCATCGCTTATTCTTGGGCTGTCTGATATTACTCTTGACACTGTGGATGTGGCCACGCCGGCTAGTTTAGCTACTTCTTTAATTGTTGCCTTCATAGTTATTACCTCTTTAATATATAGAATGTTCAAAAGGAGGTAAAGAATATTTACCTCCTAAAATTGCTAGTTCTCTTCCTTCCAAACAAGGAATGCTATTATAAATACAGTGGCTTCCTTAAAATTTCTTATATCAAATCCAGTATCTTTATATATTTTATCCAATCTATAAATTAATGTATTTCTGTGAATATAGAGTTTTCTCGCTGCATCGCTTATGTTTAGTCCACAATTCACAAATTCCTCTATTGTATTTATTATTTCCGAATCAAACAGGTTGAACTTATCTGAAAACTTTATATTTAGCTCTTCTTTAACTTTGTCACTAACATTATAAACAATTTTTTCAAACAGCATACCACTTGATGAAAATATTTTATCCTTAATTCCGAATTTTCTACCAAGCACCATACATTCAACTGCATCATTATACATTTTATTAATTTCTTTTGAGTTATATATTGTATTACTAATACTTATAGAACATTTGCAGAAAAGATTAGATGTTATTGAATCCTTAATACTTTCGGCATGCTCCATGGTATCCTCAAAGGCACCAATAATTACAATAAAATCCCCATAAATTATACTTACAACATCTTGTTCATTATATAATTGTCTTATAATATTAAGGGCTTCACTTTTATTACCATCCAAATTAACTAATATTATAGCACAGCCTTGAGAAATAAATGGAAAGCTCTTATCTATTTTATCAATGCTCACTGCCTTAGACTCCAGTAAATTATAAAATACCTGTTCTCTTATGGAAAATAGTTCAGAGTATTTACTTTCTATTGTATACTTAAGAATTTTATCACATGTTTTAAATTCTTTAGATATTGTCAAAAAAGCCTTATTATTCTCTAATGCTATTGCAATTTCATGCTTATTGGAGTCTTCAATATCAGGATATCCAATAAAAATCTTTTCACCATCTACTCCATATAGATTGAATTTAATGCCCGAATTATTTGATAAATCCTGTAAAAAGTCCCCAAAGCTATGCATTGCCAATTCCCCCTAAAAGATTGTGTTTTCTGTTTCCTTATTAAATACATGAATTTTTGATGAATCTAGTGCTACTTCTATTACATCACCAGCCTTAGCTTTGGATGCTCCATTTACTCTAACTGTAATATTCACTTTGTCCTTATTTAAATATAATAAAGTTTCAGCACCTAATAATTCAGTAACCTCTACCTTAGCCTTCATAATCGTATCTTTATGCTGGGAAATATGCTCCTCTTTATCAGATATATTCTCTGGTCTTATACCCATCATAACATTTTTTCCTATTAATGATAAGTCTTTTAATTTTTTTGCCTTATCCTCGGGTAAAATAATGTTGTCTTCTTCAAACACCAGGGAAACTTTATTATCATTTTCTACTACCTTACAATCAATAAAATTCATTTGAGGGCTTCCTATAAATCCTGCTACAAAGATGTTTTGTGGATTTTCATAAATATTTTGAGGAGTATCAACCTGCTGAATAACTCCATCCTTCATTACAACTATTCTTGTACCAAGAGTCATAGCCTCTGTTTGGTCGTGAGTAACATATATAAATGTAGTTTGTAATCTCTTGTGTAATTTAGATATTTCAGTTCTCATCTGAACTCTTAATTTTGCATCAAGATTTGATAATGGTTCATCCATTAAAAATACCTTTGGCTCTCTTACTATAGCTCTACCCATAGCCACTCTTTGTCTTTGTCCTCCAGATAATGCCTTTGGTTTTCTGTCTAAAAGATGTTCAATATCAAGTACCCTTGCTGCTTCTTTTACCTTTTTATCTATTTCATCTTTAGGCAGCTTTCTTAATTTTAAACCAAATGCCATATTATCATAAACCGTCATATGTGGATAAAGAGCATAGTTCTGGAATACCATAGCTATATCCCTATCCTTTGGCGCTACATCATTAACAAGTTTGTCTCCTATACTTAACTCTCCCTTTGATATTTCTTCAAGGCCTGCTATCATTCTTAAAGTTGTAGATTTTCCACAGCCTGATGGTCCAACAAAAACTATAAATTCTTTGTCTTCTATTTCAAGATTAAAATCTTTAACTGCTGTCACATTACCTGGATATACCTTGAACATATGTCTTAATGATAAATTTGCCATTATAGACTCCTCCTAAATGTTATATTTTAATAATTCAATTCTAACACTGAGGAGTTTAATAATCTATTCTCAAACCTTACAAAACATTTAAAATGAATTTGTAGAATAATACAAACAACCATAATTTTGTCCCTGATACCAGTCCCTCTGTTCCAATGTTTTGTCTATAGCATTTAAGATTTCCCACTTTTTTAGACTCCAAAGGGGACCTATTAGCAGTTGTCTTGGAGCATCTCCAGTCAATCTATGTATAACAATGTTTTCAGGCAGTAAAGTTACTGACTTACATACTATATCAATATACTGCTGTTTTTCTAAAAATTCTAATTGCCCTTTGTTATATAAACTAACTAATGGAGTGTGCTTCATTAAATGCAAAAGATGAAATTTAATTCCCTGAATATCATTATTTGAAATATATTTTATTGTATTTAACATATCATTTTCATTTTCACCTGGCAGGCCAAATATAGTATGAACTACCACGTCTATTCTTCTTTTTCTTAGATTTTTCAATGCCTTCTCAAAAGTTAGTAAATTGTAACCCCTATTAATTTTAAGTGCAGTATTTTCACTGGATGTTTGAAGACCGAGTTCTACCCATACATAAGTTTTATTATTTAACTCCTCTATCAGGTCCAAAACCTGATCTGAGAGGCAATCTGGTCTTGTAGCAATAGCAATTCCAACTACATTATCTTGATTTATGGCTTCATAATATTTTTCTCTTAAAACTTCTATTGGTCCATAAGTGTTAGTATATGCCTGGAAATAGGCAATATATTTACCATCTCTCCATTTATTATTCATTATTGATTTAATATTTTTAAATTGCTGTTGTATAGAAAATTCTCTGCTGCCAGCAAAATCTCCTGATCCTCTTTCTGAGCAAAATATACATCCCCCTTTGCTAATTGTGCCATCCCTGTTAGGGCAGGAAAAGCCGGCATCAAGTGATATCTTAATAACCTTACAGCCAAATTTATGCCTTAAAAAATAATTTAAACTGTAAAATCTTTTACCATTCCATTTTTCCGTCATATGAATTTCCTCGTTTCATTAAAAATTCAAAGCTTTTTCTAATAATGATATCACATTTTAAAAATAATAGTAAATTCCGTACTTACATTTTATTTGCCTTAAATGTTTTAAGATTTAACTGCCATTTTCCTATGATGTTTGCTGCCGCCTTAGCTTTATCCGCACCGCCTTTTTCAACAACATCAAAATTCAATACACCTTTGTCAAATGATGAAAATACTGTGTCAACTGTATCAATAGAATAATTTTTTTCAAATTTAAATGGTATTAAATCTCCACTATCGGTTTTATACACTCTTATAAATCTTCCGGCACCTGGTTTATTATATTGAATCAGTAAAAATTTTTCATCCATAGAGAATGTCATAAATTCTATTGTACATGACTTTATAATATCAACATTAGTAATATTCTTTCCAATTGGCTTTTCTCTCACATTTGTCCCTTCAGTATTTTCACTATCTGATTTTTTTTGCGTATCACCTTGTTTTTTTCCTTCATCTCCCTGAACTGCTAAAGTTTCATCAATTTTTACAATTGATGAATAAGCATCTTCTGATTGGGTTGTCACACACAACATATCTCCATTATATGCAAAGTTTATTGGGCCAAACCCATTTCTAGGTACTATCTCTTTGTTAACATTACTATCATCATCTTTAGGAATAGCATATGTTGGAATACTGGTCATTTCAATAATCAGGTTTGTTTTTACATTATTCTTGTTCTTATATCTTATTTGGTTTCTCTCATTAAAAGCTTCAGCTATAACCACATCTTTAGTTTCTGATATTTTATAATCATTTTCTTCCTTTTCAACTTTTATAGTATACTCATCTAAACAAGTATAAGCCTTTTTTAAATTTACTCTTGTGACTCTTATTTTAAATAGTCCACTCTTACCCATTTCTGTTACATCAATTACATTGTAACCCTTTATTTTTAAATCTGTATCAATCTTTGTGTCACTCTTTTGCAATAACTCCTTAGAATACAATTTTTTTGCATTTTCTGTATCCTCCTTCATTAAATATTTCATGTAGGTATCTGCCACATTTGTAGCGGTTTTTATATCGAATTTATTTTCTTTCTTTTGGTTATTTGATTGCTTATTTGCATTGCTACATGCTATTTGAAAACAAGAACTAGTAATTAATACTGCAGCTATTATCACCATTCTTACTATTTTCTTATTGTTTAAAATCAATTTTTTAACCTCCCTATTACTTTTATAATAATAGTTTGCCAAAAAATATTATTTTAATTATAATTCATTATTTTAAATTTATTTATATATATTTATATTAATTGGTAATATTGTATTTTGGGGGAGTGGATTTATATTGAAAAAAGACTATAATGTGATCCTACAAATAGCAGCAGTATTTATAGGTACTATAGTTGGAGCAGGCCTAGCATCTGGCCAGGAAATAGCTCAATTTTTTAGTACTTACGGATATATGAGTTTTATTGGTATTATAATCTGCTGTTTTATATATATTATTTTGGGAAAAATAATAATAAATCTTAGTATAAAATATAATTTAAAATCATATAGTGACCTTATTTTTCTTGTTAATCCTTCATTTGTTGGAAAAGCCATAGACTTGATTATGGGATTATTTCTAGTTAGCAGTGCTGCAATAATCTTAGCTGGCAGCGGCGCCCTTCTGCATGAATTCTTCGGTGTCTCCCCTTTTATTGGCATTTTTATTATGGCATCAGTTTCCCTATATGTGCTCTTAATGGATACAAAGGGCCTTATAGAAATTAATTCTTTTATTGTTCCTTCACTGTCAATTGTTATAATTACAATTTTCATTCTGTACTTATTATTTAATGACAATATAAATCTACTATATATAAAAAATATCCCTTCCATTAAAAAGTCATGGCTTCCTTCCTCACTTATTTATGGAGGTTTCAACATATTTTGCTGCAGCGGCGTACTTATACCTTTAAGTCTGGAAATTAAAAATAGAAAAAACTTATTTTTAGGTTTAACCTTAGGATCCATAGGACTTACTATTCTTTCTCTAATAATAAATTTATTATTATTATTAAATATTCCATATATATTCAAATATGAAATACCACTGCTTTATATTTCCAATAGGTTTGGCAAGTTCATTCAATGTTTATTACTTTTAATTATATGGTTAGAAATGTTTTCTACTGAAGTTTCAGACATATATAGTGTATGTAAATCCTTAACTGATGCTATACATTTGTCTTATAAAAAATCTGTTTTCTTAGTAATAGCCATAGCTTTGCCCGTATCACAAATTGGGTTTGTCAATTTAATTAATTTCTTATACCCCGCCTTTGGAATTTTGAGCTTGATTTTTATGTCACAATGTGTTTATTTTTATTATAAAAGCAATAAATAAATTCTTTATTCAGGATGAATTATTTTATCCTACAAAAATCTGGAGGCAAAAAGCGTGGATATTCTTAAGCAATTAGAAAACTGTAAACTATGCAGGAGAAGTTGTGGTGTTAATCGGTTAAAAGGAGAAATAGGTTATTGCAAAGCTGGTGTAGACGTAAAAGTAGCAAGAGCTGCCTTGCATTATTGGGAGGAACCCTGCATATCAGGCAAAAATGGTTCTGGTACAATATTCTTTTCTAACTGCAATTTAAATTGTGTATTTTGTCAAAATCATCAAATAAGTCAAGAAGGCACTGGCAGATACATAAGCATAGAAAAACTTAGCAATCTTTTCCTTGAACAGCAGGAAAGAGGCGCACATAATATAAATTTAGTTACACCAACACACTATATTCCTCAAATTATAGCTTCATTGCAAATTGCTAAAAGCAAAGGACTAAAATTACCTATATTGTTTAATACAAACAGCTATATTAGTGTAGATGCTTTGAAATTATTAAACGGATATGTAGATGTGTATTTACCAGACTTGAAATATTTTAATGATAAATATGCCACAAAATACTCAAACGCTCCCGGCTATTTTAAACAGGCTGCTGCAGCTATCGAAGAAATGTTCTCACAGGTTGGAGAAGCTACATTTAACAAGGATGGAATAATAACGAAAGGAATAATAATTAGGCATCTTATGTTACCAGGTTTATTATTTGATTCAAAAAAAGTAGCAGACTATATTCATACTACATATGGAAATTCGGTTTATATGAGTATAATGAATCAGTACACTCCTCTATTTAAATCATGTAAATATAATGAAATTAATAAACCTTTAAACCCGGCACATTATGATTCATTAGTTAATTACTGTTTAAATATTGGCATAATAAATGGATTTATTCAGGAATCAGGAACCTCTTCTGATAAATTTGTGCCAGAATTCAATTTTGAAGGTTTATAAACATGGTAGATGATATTATTGTTAAGGAAATAGCACGGGAAATAACTTTTATAGCTTTTCCCAGCTTTTCCTCTTGTGATACATAAATAGTAACAATTTAGGATTCTCATGCCCCTCCCATCTATATTCTGTATTTGCTTAATTCATTCATAAATGATTCTGTGATACCTTTAAACTGAGATATATTTTCTACTAATTTTTTAATTTCATTTGTATAACTTGATACATTAGCACTAACCTCTTCTGAAGATGCTGAATTTTCTTCTGCGCTTGCTGCTAATGACTCTATGTTTTCATATATTGTTGCTATAGAATCCGCTTCCCTGCTTAATTGGTTTATGGTTTCTATCATAGAAGAAGCAACAGTTTTTACAGATTTTGTAGCCTCGTAGCTGATGTTCTTAACATTTTCCAGGCCTTTTGTTTCCCCTTGAAGTACATCGTATTGTGCTTCTATTTTATCTACTAATTTTTTTATTTCTTCAGCAAACTGGACAATATTGGAATTTATTTCCTCAACAGAGTTTTTCGATTGTTCTGCAAGCTTTCTTACCTCTTCTGCAACAACCGCAAAGCCTCTTCCCTGCTCTCCAGCTCTTGCAGCCTCTATAGAAGCATTTAGTGCTAACAAATTAGTTTGCTCTGAGATTCCCGACACTATAGATACTATATTTGTAATATCCTTAGCTTGGTTTTGCAATTTTATTCCTTTGTCTTTTACCTCTTGGAATTTTTCAAGGGTGTTTAAAATATTATTACTGGTACTTTGAACATTCTCATAACTGTTATTTATTTTATCAATAGCTGTTTCAAGTTCCTGCTTATTGCCATTTTCACTTATTACAATTTTCTTTAAATTTTCTATATTACCATTTAAAACAGTTACTGCAGATTCAGTATTTTCTGCCTGTGCTACAGCTGTATTAGCAACCTGTTCCACTACTCCTGATATTTCTTGTGAGGTATTATCCATAGTATTAGATATTTCATTGATACTGGATACAAAAGTATTCATCTCGTCTGTAACACCTTTAAAACCAACAAAGTCTTTACTTACTACTTCCTTATGTTTGGTGATAGATTTATATAAATCCTCAAAGAAATCTTTTGTTACTATATCACTATCTTCTACGTATTCACTATTAATAATCTTATTTATACTATCTTTAATGCTTTTATTAGGCATCATAAGTATAGAAGTACCTATAAATGATGCTGCCGCAGAAATAATACTTGCTATAAGCAATGTTATAATATTAGAATTGCCATTTACTCCAATTACAGGAATTAACCCAAGTGCGGATAATACAAAAGTAAAAATTCCCACTTTTACTCCAACATTTTTAATGAAACCAAAAGACAATATTTTATTTAATAAATATGTTTTTTTGTAATAGATATCTTTTTCAAAGGTCAACTTTAGTTTTAAAAAATTTTCCGTCCTTTGTACCTGATCTATTTCAATATTTTCTTTAAAATGATTACTTGCTCCTTTAAGCATTCCCAAAAAATAGTCAAACATTCCTCTCTCAGATGAATATGTAAAGTATGCCTCCTTATTTGATATGGGCACTATATTTAGGATAGGGGGCTTGGCTCCTGGAAACTTTTTTGTCATCACTACATGCACATCAAACATTGATTTCAAAAATGAGTATAAATTGTCATGCTGAAAAAATGCAGGAAAAACTTCATAGAAAGAATTTATGTTATCTAGCCCGATATCATTCCATAATTTTTTAATTTCAATATTATTTTTTTCTGAAATTTTCTCCATTACCTGCCTTACTTCCGAGTCATCTACATTTTCTAGGGGGGTAAATATTTTAGAAGCTCCCCAGCCCACAGAGTCCATTGCACTATCAATGGATGAATCTCCAAATAATTTTCTACAGGTTTTCATCCAAGTAGCTATAATTGTACCTTTCATTTTTTTCCTCCTAACTAATTGATTTTCTAATAATGGTTAAACCTAAATATGTTATATATCTTAATATGAGTTAATATAATATTATGAAATAATCACTATCTTATTATTTTAACATTATGCTAGTAATTTTACAAAATAGGAATAATAAATAATTTTATGTTAATAATAGTCTTTTTTATGAAATAATCAATAAATGCGCAATATTACATATGGTTTAAACTTTTATTTGTCTATTCTATTTATTTAGTATTTTTGTAATAAAATTATATTTTCTATATAAAATAATATTATAGCTGGTTTTCTAGGAGGATTTATGAAATCAATAATACACTCATTTTATAAATACATTTATTTGCTTGTCTTTGTCATAATATTATGTGCTTTATTCTTGCCCAGGAAAGTGTCCAATGCTGTAGTTATAAATAACAATGGGAATTTATGCAGCTTATATATTGATGGTAAACAAAAATCAATTAAAGTTGAAAAGCCTTTTAAACCTCTTTCTGTAATAAATTTCAAATATAATCTTTTTAAAAACTATGATTTTGAGGAAGTAATTCCAATAACCGAAAGGGTTATGAAAAAAAGTAGTAATTCATATGACTTGGAATCATCTGGGGAAAGTAAGTTATCTAGTAAAATATATTATTATAAAGTTGTTAATAATGTTCCTGTAGTTTCAGATAAAAATAATTTAATTATTGGCAAAAACAATATAAGATTATATAAAGATTCTCACAGCAACATAGATACCGTTTTAATTTTTCCCATGGATTACTCCAAAATAAGGGTGGGAATATCCACATCAGAATTCTCCTCAATATATCATACTAATTTAAACTTAAAGCTTTTACAGCAAGCATATATTTATGACTTTGTTGAACCATTTTTTTTAATTGCTGATAAAGATTCCGAAATTAAAATAACATTGGAAAATAAACAAATAAATTTATATATTAATGGATCAAAACGAACTTTAAATTCTAGAATATATATTAAATGTGATAAAACACAATTCACCAATGTAAAAAGAGGATTTCCAAGTTTTACACCAATATATAATGGGGTTTTGGAGATTAGTTCCAATGGAAATGGACTTATTGTAATAAATGAGCTGGATCTTGAGGAATACTTATATAAAGTTGTGCCATCTGAAATGCCAGCCAGTAGTTCATTGGAGGCGTTAAAATGCCAGGCTATAGCAGCCAGAACCTATGCTATTTCTGATATGCTTATCAACAGATACGCAAATTTAGGTTTTTATGTAGATGATAGTACTCAAAGTCAAGTATTCAACAATACCCTTCCTCAACCAAAATCTACTGAAGCTGTAAATTTAACTAAAGGTATGGTTTTGCTTTACAATAACAAGTTAATAGATGCAAAATATTATTCCACTTCCTGTGGCATAGGAGCAAATTATGAGGACATTTGGTTTAAGTCTGATGGCACCAGTGAAGTTAAACCTTATTTGAAAGCCACTTCCTATCTATTCTCATTGAGTTTGCCTTCCACTGAAGATGAATGGTTAAAATTTTATAAGGATATTAATATAAAAGCCATCGACAGCTCATCCTCATATTATAGATGGTTTGCAGAATTTACAAAGAAAGAACTTGAAAATTCAATTAAAAACTCCATAAAAACTATTTATGATAAAAGAAAAGATTTTATAGTTTTATATTTAGGAAGTAAAAAAGTTAGTTATTTACCTAATTTTACAGATTTAATAAGTATTGAGGTCAATAAACGTGGTTTTGGTGGAAATATAATTGAAATATGTTATGTATTTAAAAATGGCAAAATCATTGTAAGAGGTGATACCAATATTAGAAGTTCTTTGAGATGCACTAAGGCTTATGCAGGAAAAGATATCCCAATAATTAAATTTACTGGTGATGCCATTACAGGAAGTACCTCTTTACCCTCCTC
Organism: Clostridiaceae bacterium; assembly: GCA_029256485.1. The sequence continues at coordinate 27,034 of JAQSXU010000016.1, read as the reverse complement.
ATTTTTTTCAATTGAGGAAAATAAGGATAATTTTATAATATACGGAGGAGGCTATGGCCACGGAGTTGGTATGAGCCAATTTGGAGCAATGGAACTTGCAAAAAAAGGTGAAGACTACGAAAGCATATTAAATACTTATTATAAGAATATAAATATAGTAAAATTAAAAGATTTTCCCTTATAGGAAAAATCTTTTAATTTTAGATGCTAAATATATTTTACTAAAGTTTTATCTCAACTCTTAATAACTTTGCAATAACCTTAATAGATTTATTATCAACTGTTTCTGTCCTTGTAGTTCCTCTGTTGCTTATCAAAAGCAATTTATTATTATCTAACTTTCTAATCTGTCTTATAAACCTTTCATTGTCAACTTCTATTAAACATATAGAATTATTTTCAATATCAGATGTTAAATGTGCTAAGGCCAAATCACCTTTGGATAATCTAAATCCAATCATATCATCTTCCTGTATTTCAAGATAAATTACCTTATCCTGGGCAAAACCTTCTATCTTATTGGATACTAACGGCATTTGCTTGAAGTCTATACTTTTATCCAGTTCATATTTATAAATTGGAACATTTTTAATTACCGAACCAAAGGCTTCATTCCATACTTCCTTTACATCTTCTTTCTTAGGCTTTTTATCATATTTTAAATCTTTCTCCTTCTCATACACCTGTTCCTCAAATGACATTGTAACATCATTTAAGTCAGCGCCTAAAACTTTTGATATTCTATCAATTAATGATTGATTAATTATCTTTCTTCCCGCTTCAACTTCATTTACAAAACTTTCAGAAACACCTAATTTTTTTCCTAAAGCTTTTTGCGTCAGTTTAGCATTTAATCTTTCTAGCTTAATCTTTTCTCCTATTCTGCTCATTTTGCTCCCCCATTTTATTTTCTGTTTTTTAAATACCAGCTTCTCTCCTCCATTAAATGCTGAAGTAAATATTCAAATGTCCATTTTATAGATGTAGCTGTAATAACAGCCATTATGGGCATAGGTGTAAAAAACTTTTTCAACTCACTTATTGACTTATCCACTTCTTCATCACTGAAATTATTGAATAAAATAACTTTTTCCTTTGGTAAATTTACATTAAAGACTTCCAGTTTAAGTCCTCTAATTATATCCCATAACGTCATCTTACCCATACTTTCTGTAATTATTTTATATTTAGGAAGTGCATTCTTTTTAATAATTTTATCTAAAATCTCTCTTTCTTCCTGTTCAAACCCAAAAATCAACATTTCCTTATTATTATTCAATACCATTCAACTCCCTTCCCTTAAATACCCCTTTTATATAGTTCTATTATTTTAGAGTTTCAGGTTCTTTATATTCAGCCCCGAAAGTTTCAACTGTTACTTTCTCCATAATTTGATCTTCATATGGTTTATCTCTAAAATCTTTTTTTGCATTTACAATCTTTTCTGTAACTTCGTCTCCTTCTATAACCTTTCCAAATGCAGCATACTGACCATCTAAGTGCGGTGCATCTGCAGCCATTATAAAGAATTGACTACCTGCTGAATCTGGGTGGTTAGCCCTAGCCATAGAAATTACTCCTTTGGTGTGCTTTAACTGATTTTTAAAACCATTTGATGAAAATTCTCCTCTTATACTGTATCCAGGATCACCCGTACCTGTTCCCTGTGGGCACCCGCCTTGGATCATAAATCCTGGTATTACTCTATGAAATATCAAACCATTGTAAAATCCTTTATCAACTAAACTTATAAAGTTATTTACAGTATTGGGTGCAACATTGGGATATAATTCCACCTTAATTTCATCACTATTTTTCATTTTTATTGTAACTATTGGATTATTCATAATATACCCTCCTGAGAATCATTTGTTTAAAACAATATTCTACTATAATTATACATTATTTTCTCCATAATTAGAAATATTTAATCACTAATAAAATAAAAATGGCAGCAAACCTTATCTTTGCTGTCATTTTTACCAAATGTATTATATATTATATTTCCTGCTCATTACAATCTATAAATAAATTTGCCTCCATAATTGCTTTTTCTAGCCTTATTAATAAGCTACCACCGGGTATTATTATAAATACTTTACCATTTATTCTTGCCAGCGGCTTATCTAAAAAAATCATATGGCTTTCATATTCGCTGTTTATTTTATCCTCATTCTTGTAACGGCACATTACCTTTAATATTCCAGCATGCTTTATATTCAGTTGATTATTATTACTGTCTTCTGTAAGAAAGCAAAGTCTATTAGTGTCCCTAAGCCCTAAAATCATATTGTTTATCACACATATGTGCTTACTATCTTCGGGATTTATAAGCACAATATAATTGAATTTCTTTACATCCTGCAGTTTTATTGTAATTTTTTTATCATTTTCTTCCCCAAAGTAATCTTCGTATTTATCTCCTGAAGCCTCTTTCAAAATAAATGTCTTCATATCTTCATCACCTTATTTCATTTAGTTATTATATATTAATTTATTCCTTAATAATATAAAATGTGCATTTGCATTACTAAAATAAAAATCCACCAGTCATTCCAATGACTGGTGGTATCTGCAAATTAATTTTAGTTAGGTTAATAAAAATATGAACATTCACATAGTGATACATAATTTAGTTTAGAGAAGTTCCTAGCAAAATTCTTGTGAAATCTTTCGCATTATCTAAATTTTTTACGCTAATATTTTTTTCAATCAAGCTTCTATATTGTCTATCCATTAAATACTCTGTTAACATATTAGCAAAGAAAGATACAGGTACTTTACCAATTCCTTCAAAGTCAAAAACAACTTTTTCATTTAAGCTTTCTTTTACCAATGTTTTTAACAAAATTCCGTCCTCTGCGCAAAGTGTTGAACCAACCACGTCTTTCACTAATATTCTTTTCATAACTCACAACCTCCAAAATCTATAATTTATTAAATAAGTATATTTAAGAATTTTCTACCAATTTGTTTTTTGTAATTATAATATAACAAATCCATAATTAATTGTCAATAGTTTAACAATTAATTATGTTAAATATTTATCTATCTTTTTTGAACAATAAAAAGCAAGGAATTAATTCCTTGCTTTTTATTATATATTTAACAGTTTTCTGCTTAGCTCAATTATTTTTTTATCTTCTAGAGAGTTATAAATTTCTACACTGCCTTTAGAAAATTTATCATTTAACATATTATTCTTATTTAATTCTCTTTTAAGCTGTTTTGCAGTTCCCAAGCTTCCATCTACCACTGGTACTGAACTATCTAGGATTTTACTCAACTCTTCTTTTATAAAGGGGTAATGAGTACATCCTAATACAATAGCACCGATATCGTTATTTTTATATTTAGCAAGTTTTGCGTTCAAATACTGGTTGAGCTCTTTTCCTTCCAATATTCCATTTTCAATTAACTCAACCAAGCCGGCGCATGGCAATGGTTCAATATCTGCAAAATCTTTGTAATTAGAAAGTAAGTCCTCAAATTTTCTTTCTGCTAATGTCATAGGAGTTGCCATTATTAATATTTTACCACTTCTGCCGCATTCTACAGCAGGTTTTAGAGCTGGTTCAATACCAACAACGGGTATTTCCTTATATTTTTCCCTTAAGTCTTTTATGGCAGCACTTGTTGCTGTATTACATGCGATGACCACAGCTTTTACATCCTTACCTATCAGAAAGTCTACGGCCTTAAAAGTAAGTTTTTTGACTTCTTCTACGCTTCTAGTCCCATAGGGTGCATTTTTAGAATCTCCAAAATAAATATAATCCTCATTAGGCAATAGCTTAACTGCCTGTTTTAACACACTTAATCCCCCAACTCCTGAGTCAAAAAAACCTATGGGTTTGTATTTTAAATCCATTAAAATCTCCACCTTTTACTTTTCCTATAATGCTTTATTAATCTTAAAGTTATTGCTTCATTAATATTATACTTCAATATTATCTAATATGGTAAAAGAAATTTTAATTTAACTTATGCGTAACATTTTTATTTATATTCAATAACATAAAATATTAAGATTATAAAAATTTTAAATAAATTGAATTATAGTCCATAAATTCATGCAACAAATTTTTAATTGAAACACGAACATTGCAAACTTTCATTTTTACTATTGACATTATGATATATTAATTATAAAATCGAAAATATATTTTAAGATTTCTTTTATAGTAATTGGACAATTAGACTATTCCCTTGATTTATCAAATATAATATAAAATTTAAGGAGGCCAAATATGTTAAAAGATCTAATCTATACCATTTCAAAAGATCAACGTAGTGTAACTTATTTAAAGAACATTCTACTAGAACATCCTGAGATAAAATTCGTGTCTCTAGTAGGAATAGACTTAGCTGGAAATGACACTGATGAGAAAATTCCTGTCAAAGTCTTTTTAGACGATATCGAAACTTTTTTAAAAGGTGCTGTCCAAACAGATGGTTCTTCAGTTGTACTTCCTGGTATTGCATCCCTTAACAATGCTAAGGTTGATATGATTGCAGATTTAGATGTTAACTGGTTTGTTGACTATAATTATGAACACATTGATGAGGAAACTAGTAAACCAATTGGAACTCTTAGAATACCTTGTTTCTTATACCATGAAAACAAAGCAGTAGACTCAAGACACATTTTAAAAAATTCTATTGAACATTTTTCCACTGAACTTCTTAATCTTTTTAAGTCTTATCCATCTGCACTTTCTGCATACAAAATTACTTATGATGATATAGATGAGGTTGTTGCTACATCTGCAACTGAATTAGAATTTTGGGTAATGACACCTAACGATAAAGCAGAAGTTGAAGAATTATCTGCTTCACAAGTATTGCAAGAGCAATATTGGACTAGAACAAAAGGTGTAGTTCGTACTTCTCTTGAAGAATCATTATTGCTTATGGAAGCTTATGGTTTAGAACCTGAAATGGGTCACAAAGAAGTTGGCGGAGTTAAAGCTAGAATGGATGTATCCGGTAACTTAACTCATATAATGGAACAGCTTGAAATAGACTGGAAATACTCAAATGCAACTCAAGCAGCTGATAATGAGTTGCTTGTTAGAACTATAGTAAAAGAAACCTTTAGAAAAAACGGTTTGGATGTAACTTTCTTGGCTAAGCCTATTGAAGGTGTTGCAGGAAGCGGAGAGCATACTCATATTGGTATAGCATTAAAATTAAAGGACGGAAAGAGAATTAATTTATTTACAGCTACAACAAAAAGCTTCCTAAGTATATATGGATATGCTTCAATAATGGGTATTTTGAAAAACTACGAGGTTATTAACCCATTTGTTTCAGCTACAAATGATTCTTTAAGAAGATTAAAACCAGGATTTGAGGCTCCTATATGCATAGTTACTTCAATAGGAAACAGTATAGAATCTCCTTCAAGAAACAGAACTGTATTATTAGGAACCGTAAGGGACACTCAAAACCCATATGCTACAAGATTTGAATTGAGAGCACCTAATCCTCATACAAACACATATTTGGCTATAGCTACCCTTTATTTATCAATGATTGATGGTATCTCATATGCAATTAAAAACAATAAATCAGAAGATGATTTATTAAAAGAACTTTCCAAGAATTATGGAGAAGAAGCTGATTATCTAGATAAAGACAGAGCTTATAGAAGTGAAGAAGAGGTTTTTGAATATTACTCAGATGAGGAGAGAGTTAAGCTGTTTGGCGTTGCTCCAGGAACTGTTTATGAGAACTTAAGTGCTTTTGAAAAATATCCTGAAAAACTTGAAGTTTTAAAGGCTGGAGATGTTTTAAATGCTAAATTAATCGAAAGCTTTACTCTTGCAGCTACCAAAAGATGGCTTGTAGAGATTAACAGTAGAATCCTAAACAATTATGCTGAAGAAATAAGAAGCTTTAAAATGCTTCATTCAATCGACAAAGCTTTAGATTTAGATGTAGCTAATTGGATGAAAGTAAATGATTTACGCTATTACATTATGAAAGATTCTTACTCAAACAAATCATTATTTACAAGAATTAAAACTGCTATAGAAGATAATGATTTAGCTTTAGTTTCAAATCTTCAAATAGAATTAGACAACAAAATGAAGGATCTTAGAGAATTGTATTTAGCTTATAGTAAGAATCTATTAGATATCTAAAACTATAGGCAAAATTAAAGGTTTCTGCTTAATGCAGAAACCTTTTTTAATATTCTCTTAAAGGAAAGCTCTTAATTATCATATCTTTTTTATTATTGATGGGCTTCCATAGCTCGATTTTTTCTATAGTTATCATCTTATGCGTATCTTCTTTTTTAGTGCTGTCACAAGCAGCAGAATACTCTTTATTACTCCACTCTCTTATGGCGTAATTAGTATTAGCAAGAGAAATATGTAAATCCCAGTTATCAATTTTTTCTCTAACATCAAATCCATGGAGCTTTAAAGTTTCATTAAAATTCCTTGCAAGTCTTATAATATATCCTTTGTCTTCAACTTTTAAATTTACAGATTTATAGGGAGCATCAAAGCAAATAGCCCCATTTATTTCAACTTTAAATTTCTTATAAGGCTTTAACATATCGGATATAACTTTAGATAACTTTTCAATATCTGGATCTCCTATTACTTCAAGTGTGATGTGAAGCATAGGCAGATTTTTATATAACCTATATTGTTTGCAAATATTTCTTTGAATATTTTCTACATATATATAGGAATTCTTATCCATTAATGCAACTAAATAATATCTCATTGTAACCCCCAAAATAGTGAATTTTATAAAACTTGCCTTTTTAAATATGCAATTATGATTATATCATAGTTCATCAATAAAACAAAATAGTATTTCCCACCATTTCCCTTACTTTTATTTAAAACTCTTCATTGGATTATAATTTTAAAGAATTTTTTCAATAATTCAGTTAAATTTCTATATTCTACCCCTTCACTTTTCTAAAATTAATGATAAAATAGTATATAATTGTGTTATAATAAATTTTGTAACATATTAAGGAATACTACCAGATTATATATCTGTAAAATAAATGATAAGGATGGATGCGGGGATGGACAAATTAGTCATAACCGGGGGAAACCCACTTAATGGTATTGTTGAAATAAATGGTGCAAAGAATGCTGCTGTAGCTATTTTACCTGCTGCTATTTTAGCAAGCAAAGGTATCTGTACTATTGATAATATACCAGATATTGAAGATGTTAATTGTATTGAAAGAATAATTGAAACTTTAGGATGTAAAGTTAAATGTGGAAAAAATATAGTATCTATAGATAGCAGTTCCTTGTATAGAACTGAAGCCATTACTGATGATGTAAGAAAAATGAGAGCCTCTTACTATTTAATCGGGGCATTGCTAGGAAGATTTAAAAAAGCAAGGGTTGAACTTCCTGGAGGCTGTTCTATTGGAGTAAGACCCATTGACCAACATATTAAAGGTTTTGAAGCACTAGGTGCAAAAGTAACAATTGAGCATGGTGCTGTAATAGTAGAAGCTGATAGGCTTATTGGTACAAACATATTTTTTGATGTAGTTAGCGTAGGTGCTACCATTAATGTAATGATAACAGCTACTCTTGCTGAAGGTCTTACAGTACTTGAAAATGTTGCTAAGGAGCCTCATGTAGTTGATGTAGCTAACTTTTTAAACAGCATGGGCGCTAATATTAAAGGAGCTGGAACAGATATTATAAGGATTGAGGGAGTGAAGGAGCTAAGGGGATGTTCTTATAGTGTAATTCCTGATCAAATAGAAGCTGGTACATATATGATAGCTGCAGCAGCCTGTGGCGGTGAGGTAACTATTAATAATGTAATTCCTAAACACTTGGAGTCAATCTCAGCAAAATTAATAGAAATGGGAGCACAAGTCATTGAAAATGGTGATTCTGTTATTGTGAAATCAAGTGGAAAACTTAAGGGTGTTAATGTTAAGACTCAGCCATACCCAGGATTCCCAACAGATGTACAGCAGCCAATGACCACCATCCTATCAATAGCAAAGGGTAGAAGTATAATTAGTGAAAGCATCTGGGAAGGTAGATTTAAACATGTTGATGAATTAAAAAAAATGGGTGCAAATATCAAAGTTGAGGGTAGAACCGCAATTATTGATGGAGTAGACAAACTAACTGGAGCTGTATTGAAAGCTACTGATTTAAGGGCAGGAGCTGCAATGGTTATTGCAGGTTTATTAGCTGAAGGGACTTCAGAAGTTTTAAGTATCGAACATATAGATAGAGGTTATCCAAATATAGAAAATAAATTTAAAGAATTAGGTGGAAAGATTAGAAGGGTTAGTGATTTTTCACAACTTGAAAAGGCAGAGTAATTTACACTTATTCAAGATTGGAGAATTTTACATATGATTTTTTGTTCACTTTATAGTGGTAGCAGCGGAAACAGCATTTTTATTTCCTCTGAACATTCAAATATCCTAATTGACGCTGGTTTACCTGGTAAACGAATAGAGAAAGCTTTAAATGATATAAATAAAGATGCATCTAACATAGATGGTATCTTTATTACTCATGAGCATACTGACCACATAAAGGGAGTTGGAGTTTTATCAAGAAAATACGACATTCCTATATATGCAAATACTGAAACCTGGAATTCAATGTGTAATTTAATAGGAAAAATTAATGAACACAATATAAAGATAATAGATTCTGATACTGTTGACATAAATGACCTACATATTATGAATTTTAAAATACCTCATGATGCTGCTAATCCATGTGGTTACTCCATTAGCCAAGGTGATAAGAGAGTTTCTATAGCAACAGATTTAGGCTATTTTTCTGATGAGGTAAAAGAGTCAATTAAGGACTCTGATGTAATCTTACTTGAAAGTAATCATGATACAGAAATGTTAAAATTTGGTCCATATCCCTATCCTCTTAAAAGAAGAATTTTAAGTGATGTCGGCCATTTATCAAATGATGCCTGTGGAAAAGCAATTTCTGAAATAATTAAGGACTCACATAAAACTATAATATTAGGACACTTAAGTAAAACAAATAATTATCCCGATTTAGCCTATGCTACTGTAGCAAATGTTTTAAGTGACTGTGGTTTTAAAGTTAATAAGGATTTAAATTTGTGTCTTGCAAAACGTGATATGCCAAGTGGTTATATAGAGTTTTAAAGTAAAGGGTGGATTTTATGAGGAAATATGTAAGTCTAGTTGTATGCTCTGTAATTCTGGTTTCATCCCTAACATTTACTGGCTGTGAAAAAAAAGATAAGGAAAGTATAAATAATAAGGAAAAGATTGAAAATGTTTTGCTACCAATGGAGAAAGATAATCTTTTTGACTTAAATTTGTATTTTGATTCTACAACCGATGAAAAAAAACCTGAGACCGCAAAAGAAGAAAGAATGGTAAAAAAGGAAGAAGTAATGGGAGAATTAATAATGCAGGAATTAATAAAAGGCCCTGCAGTCAAAAGTCAGCTAAAGCCAATACTCCCAAAGGATACTAGATTGTTAAGTTTCTCCATAAAGGATAATATTGCCTATGTTAATCTTTCTAAAGAAGCAAAAATTCAAATGTCAGCTGCAAAGGAAAAAGTATGTTTAGAAAGTATAATTATGTCCCTAAATCAGATTTCATCAATCGCTAAGGTTAAAATTCAAATTGACAGCCAAGATTCTGATACTTTAGGAGGTAATTATGATATTTCTAAACCTCTAGGAAAGGGCGATATTGAAAGTGCAAGAAAAAAATAAATTATGTTGTGAAGACCATATGGACATTGCCTTTGATAACTTTTTAGCCGAAAATGAAACTTTCCCATACATTGAAGCTGCTAATCATGAAAAATGCAGTTATTGCGAAAAAGAAGCTAAATATATTCTTAAATTATTAAAGGATAATGGACCATCTGAACTATTTTAAATAAATTATTGAAATTCTTCCAATTGTTTATTATAATGTATCATGTTGAAATTTAATTGATGTAAGGAGAATATACTATGAGTTTATATACACAATGGACTGATTTTGTTGTTGATTTTGTTAAAAAAAATGGCGAAGATAGTTTTTGGAATAAATACGGTGCTGTTGAAAAGGATATTTATACAAAAATTCTCGCTAATCATAAGAATACTGTTGTTGGGACTTTAGAAAATCTTTCAAAAGAATATGGCGCAGATGAAATATTCTTTATGGGTTTTTTAGATGGTATAAATGATAGCCTGAATGCACAGCTGGATCTTGAAAGCTTAGACTCATCCACTGAAATAAAACTAGATATTAATTTTGAAAAGTTATATTTTAATATGCTAGATGCAAAGGCAGATTACCTTTATGGCTTACCACAGTGGGAAGGTATTTTTTCTAAGGAAAAGAGAAAAGAAATACATAATGAATGGGGAGCTTCTAAAACAGTAGTTAAAGAAGCTAGAATTGGCAGAAATGATCCATGCCCTTGTGGAAGCGGCAAAAAATATAAAAAATGCTGTGGCAAAAATGCCTAGTTAACCATGACCACCCTTTTGGGTGGTCATTTTATAATTATTTTAATACAAAAATTGGGAGTAGAATATGAATATTACTATTATTTCAGTAGGCAAAATAAAGGAAAGATATTTAAGGGATGCAATTGACCATTATTCTGAGTGTTTATCAAAATACTGCAAACTTCAAATTATTGAACTGTCAGACGAAAAAACACCAGATAATGCTTCTCAAAAAGAGGAAATTAAAATAAAAGAAAAAGAAGGGTCAGGTATTTTAAAAAATATTAAAGATAATATGTATGCTATAACTTTAGATTTAAAGGGCAAAATGCTTTCATCTGAAGAACTGTCTCATTATATAAATAACTTAAAAGTAGATGGCAAAAGCAATTTAGCTTTTATTATCGGCGGCTCTTTAGGATTAAGCAATGATGTTTTAAAAAGAGCTGATTATTCTATTTGTTTTTCAAAAATGACTTTCCCCCATCAGCTATTTAAAGTAATTCTATTAGAACAAATTTATAGAAGTATTAAGACTAATAATTAATTTTCACTATAACTTATTTATGATAAGCCTGATTATTTATTATACGATAAGCTCTATAAATCTGCTCAAAAATAATAGTACCTTTTAAACCCAAATCCATTTCCATTGGACTTATGGTTAAAGATTCATTATATTCAATACTTTTAGCACCTATAATTATTGATATATCCGAAATGCCATCAATGGCAAAATTATTAATTTTATTTGCAAGCTCTTCAGAGGATATAAGGTAAGCATTTTCATTAATGGTTATCTTATAAGCTTTATCAAAGGCCTTCTTAGCCAATTCATTTTCACTCTTAACAGAAATAAGTTTTATTTTACAATAATGGCTTAATCTTTTTTCATATTCCTTTATTGCTTCCTTATAGAATTTATTAATTTTATCACCAACAATATATATTTTAAAGTTCATAGCGCACCTCATGTATTTATTTAAGTATAAATACATTATATATGAAAACATCGAAACTGCAAAAATTATAATATTGCAGTTTCTTTTATAATATACATTAACTATTTCTATATAAATTTTGAAATTATTGTATTATATCTTGGTTTATACGTTAAATTATTTGTTGTTTTAACAATTTGTCTTAAATATTGACAAAATACGCATAGCAATATATACTATTAGTGAATTAGTTTGAATATTTCTAAAATTATTTCTATTTCTTGGCATAGTTAAAAATCTTTAATACATTTCACTAAATATAGAATTAAGAGATTCATATTAAGTATAAAATTTCATTGAAAAACCTTTGGTAAAATAAAACCATAAATTTTTATGTTGCTTCAAAGGTTTTATATTTTCAATAAATCTGTAAAAGAAAATATATATATAGATGTTCATGGGTAAATGCAGCATTATTGGACATGCCAACAGAGAAGATTTATTTACTAATTGCTGAGACGAAAAAGTCAAAATTTTATTAAATATAGGGGTTGATGAAAAATATGATAAAAACAGCACACTTATTATTAATCTTCCTGGTAGTCCTAAAGGAGCTGTAGAAAATCTGCTAGTTATTTTGTCTGTAATACCACATGGTATAGAAATTCTTAAAGGAGAGGCGTCTGCGTGTGCTAGATAGGAGGCGTTATAAAGGGCTTTTATAATGTACCTGTATTTTCTAAACCAAAAGTTGCAATAATTTCAACAGGAGATGAAATCGTATCCCCAGATGAATATCCCAGTGCTGGTGAAATTAGAAATATGAATTTCTAGAAAAGCTTGATAAACTTGGAGGTTACGATTATTCCAATATTGGAAAAATAATTTACAGTTAGGGGGGAAATTCACATGATTGATAATTACGGAAGGAATATAAATTATTTACGAATATCCCTAACAGACCGCTGCAATTTAAGATGTATATATTGTATGCCGGAAGAAGGGGTTATGAAACTTCAGCATGAAGATATCATTCGATTTGAAGAAGTGAAAAAAATAGTAAAAGCTGCTGCTTCAATTGGTATAAATAAGATAAGATACACCGGTGGAGAGCCCCTTATTATAAAGGGGATAGATAATCTTATATATGAGACTTCTCTAATTAAAGGTATCGATGATATAGCTCTAACTACTAATGGTATTTTACTATATGATGCAGCAGAGGATTTAAAAAGAGCAGGTTTAAATAGGGTAAATATAAGTTTAGATACTTTAAAGGAAGATAAATTTTATAAGATTACAAGAGGCGGAAACCTAAAACAGGTTATTCAAGCTATTGAAAAGTGTATAAATCTTGGTTTCTCGCCAGTAAAAATAAACACAGTACTTTTAAAGGGAATAAATGATGGTGAAATTGAAGATTTTATAAACCTTACAAAGGAAATGCCAATCCATGTTAGATTTATTGAGTTAATGCCAATGGGAGAGGCCTTTGACCTATATAAAAAAGGTACAATAAAGTGTCAGGATATTATACAAAAGTTTAATAACCTTATCCCTATCTATAATGAAAAAAGCAGTACTGCAGAACTTTATAAACTTCCCAATGCTAAAGGTGTTGTAGGATTTATAAGGCCTGTAAGCTGTAAATTTTGTAAGGACTGTAATAGAATAAGGCTTACTTCTACAGGAACTATAAAACCCTGTCTTCATTCCGAAAGGGAATACAGTGTGAAAGAAAGTTTACAGAGTGAAGACCTCCTAGCTGCTCGCTTAAAGGAAATAATATTGGATAAGCCATTTGAACATAATCTGGAGGAAAAAGGAAGTCTTAGTGCAAAAATGATGTATCAAATAGGAGGTTAGGAAATGGAGGCACTAACAGCAGTAGCTGTGGCTGCTTTAACAGTTTATGATATGTGCAAAGCCATAGATAGAGAAATGGTCATTTCTGAAGTTATGCTTTTAAAGAAAAGTGGAGGAAAATCTGGTTTGTTTATAAGGGGGGATTATAATGGCTAGTATTGTAGCTGTAAATATAAGTGAAAAAAAGGGAGTAGTTAAACATCCTATTGATAAGGGGTATTTCGAAGTGAATCATGGTTTAGTGGGAGATGCACATGCAGGTAACTGGCACAGGCAGGTTAGTTTGCTTGGCCAGGAGAGCATTGATAAAATGAAGTCCACTGGAGTGCAAGGATTATGCAGCGGCAAATTTGCAGAAAATCTTACTACTGAAGAAATAGTTCTTTATGAAATACCTGTTGGTACAAAAATGAAGATTGGTGATGTGCTTTTACAGGTTACACAGATTGGTAAGGAATGTCACCTGGGTTGTGAAATTAGAAACTTAGTAGGTGATTGTGTAATGCCAAGAGAAGGTATATTTGCTAAAGTATTAGAGCCAGGACATATTAAACCAGGAGATAAAATAGAAGTACTATGAAAAGTCTTAATGAAAATCAATATAGAAAGCTAGTAGAAAAGTTATCCAATGCCCACGCTATATATACTTTTGATAAGATAATAGGAAAAAACAAAAATTTTATAAAGATTATTGAATATGCTAAAAAAATTTCAGATAGTAAATCCACTATCTTAATAACAGGTGAAAGCGGCACAGGCAAAGAAGTTTTTGCCCAAGCTATACACAATTACAGTAATAGAAGAGATATGTTTTTTATTGCGGTAAATTGCGGTGCTATACCTCCGAATCTTATTGAATCAGAGTTACTTGGATATGAGGAGGGATCTTTTACAGGAGCTAAAAAAGGTGGTAATGCTGGTAAATTTGAAATGGCTGATGGTGGAACTATTTTTTTAGATGAGATAGGAGAAATGTCTTTAGATATGCAGGTAAGACTTCTAAGAGTTATAGAAGAAGGTGTTATAAATAGGATTGGAAGTTCTAAGCCTTTTCCTGTAAATGTTAGAATTATAGCGGCTACTAATAAAGATTTAGAGGAAGAGGTGAAAAAGGGAAATTTTAGAAAGGACCTATTTTATAGGCTTAATGTTCTTCCTATTCATCTTCCACCCTTAAGAGAAAGGCAGGAAGATATAGAGCTTTTAGTGGATTATTACATGAATAAAATAAGTAAAAAACTGAATAAAAAAAAGATTTGTATAGACAATGGTTTGTTGAATCAGTTTTTACAATACCAATGGCCCGGAAACATAAGGGAGTTGGAAAATATTATTGAACTTATAGTAAATACTGAAGAGGTGTCTAAGGATCTAACTTATAAATTGAGACCACATGTAATAATTGATAAACACGCTTCTAAATGTAATATAGAGATTGAGGACATGAAACTTGAAAGTGTGGAAAAGAATCACATTATAAAAGTACTAAAAAGTTTTAGAGGAAATGTTAGTTTATCTGCAAAAGCAATGGGAATTGGAAGAAATACTTTATATAGAAAGATGGAAAAATATAGAATTAACTGTTCTGATTTGGAGCAATGTGTCGGATTGGAACATTAGATTAGAAATAATCGTTCTAATATGGAACAATCATTTTCACTGTGTAAATGTTTACTTATGAATTATAGTTAAATATTTTTGGCATGATTTATGCTTTTATAAATTTCATAATAATTTTTATTTTAGGAGGGTTCTTATGTACGGGTATAATGGTAAAGTATTAAGAGTTAATTTAAAGGAAAGAACTTGCGAATCAGAGGTTTTAGATTTAAACAAGGCTAAAAAGTTTATTGGCAGTAGAGGATTGGGCGTAAAAACCTTATTCGATGAAATTGACCCTAAAATTGATGCATTATCCCCAGAAAACAAATTTATAATCGCTACAGGGCCTTTAACAGGGGCACCAGTCCCAACAAGCGGAAGATTTATGGTGGTTACTAAATCCCCTCTTACAGGTACCATAGCTATTGCAAACTCGGGTGGAAAATGGGGAGCTGAATTTAAAGCTGCTGGATGGGATATGATAATAGTAGAGGATAAGTCTGATTCACCAGTTTACATTGAAATAATAGACGATAAAGTAGAGATCAAGGATGCCTCCAAACTTTGGGGAAAAGTTGTATTAGAAACTACTAAAGAATTAGAAGCTATATCAGTAGCTAAATCAAAGGTATTATGTATAGGACCTGGCGGCGAAACTTTATCTCTTATGGCTGCAGTTATGAATGATGTTGATAGAACTGCAGGAAGAGGTGGTGTTGGTGCAGTTATGGGGTCAAAGAACCTAAAGGCCATCGTAGTTAAAGGTAGTGGAAAAGTAAAATTATTTGATGAAGAAAAAGTAAAAGCTGTAGCTCTTGAAAAAACAAATATTTTAAGAAAAGATCCAGTGGCTGGAGGTGGACTACCTACCTATGGTACAGCAGTACTTGTTAATATAATAAATGAAAACGGAGTTCATCCCGTAAAGAACTTCCAAGGATCTTATACAGATAAGGCAGATTTGATAAGCGGAGAAACTCTTACAAAAGATCATCTAGTAAGAAAAAATGCTTGCTATAGATGTCCTATAGCTTGTGGAAGATGGGTTAGATTAAAGGATGGCACAGAATGCGGCGGACCAGAATATGAAACTCTATGGTCTTTTGGTTCCGACTGTGATGTTTATGATTTATATGCTATAAATGAAGCTAATATGCTATGTAATGAATATGGATTAGACACCATCTCAGCAGGAGCAACTATTGCAGCAGCTATGGAACTTTATCAAAGAGGGTATATAAAGGATGAAGAAATAGCTGGTGACAATCTATCCTTAAATTGGGGAGACGCAGAATCAATGCTGGGCTGGATAAAGAAAATGGGACTTAGAGAAGGTTTCGGAGCTAAAATGGCAGATGGATCTTATAGACTTTGTGAATCTTATGGAGCACCAGAATACTCCATGACAGTTAAAAAGCAAGAGATACCAGCATATGACCCAAGAGCAATACAAGGACATGGGGTTACTTATGCAGTTAACAACAGAGGAGGCTGTCATATCAAAGGTTACATGGTTAGTCCTGAAATATTAGGTTATCCAGAAAAACTTGATAGATTTTCATTAGAGGGTAAAGCAGGCTATGCAAGAGTATTCCATGATCTAACAGCTGTAATTGATGCTTTAGGCCTATGTATATTCACTACATTTGGTTTGGGTGCACAGGACTATGTGGATTTATATAATGCAGTAGTAGGTGAAAGCTCTCATGATGTTAACTCACTGCTTGAAGCAGGAGATAGAATTTGGACTCTTGAAAAAATGTTTAATTTAGAGGCTGGAATAGACAGCAAACAGGATACACTGCCAAAGAGACTTTTAGAAGAGCCTATTGCAGAAGGTCCATCAAAAGGAGAAGTCCATAGATTAGATGTGCTTCTTCCAGAATACTATTCAATAAGAGGTTGGGATAAGAATGGTATTCCAACTAAAGAAACATTAAAGAAATTAGGATTGGATGAATATATAGAAAAAATACAATAGAAACGAAGGAGATACTTTGAACATTGAAGTTCGATTGTTTGCTTATTTTAGAGAAGGAAGAAACAAAAAACTTTTTCTAGAATTTCAAGAACCGATAACGCCAAAGGATATACTAAGGAAAATAAATATTGATTTAAAAGAAGTATCCATCCTGCTTATAAATGGAAGAGACGGAACCCCTGATACAGAACTTTGTGATAATGATGTTTTGTCCTTATTCCCGCCAGTAGGAGGAGGTTAAGTATGGAACGCTATGCTAGAAACATGAACACACTGTCAAAAGATGAAAATGACAGATTAAAAGAATTCAAAGTTTGTGTCGTAGGCTGCGGCGGATTGGGTGGATACGTCATAGAAATGTTAGGCAGGTTAGGAATAGGTAACATCACTGCTGTAGACGGTGACGTATTTGCAGAGTCTAATCTGAACCGTCAAATACTCTCAAGCAGTGAAACTCTAGGATTAAAAAAAGCTGAAGAAGCAAAACTAAGAATGGAAAAGGTAAATTCACTAATTAAGGTAGATGCCATATCTGAAATGCTTACAGAGGAAAATGCCTTAAATATTTTAAATAATCATCATGTTGTAGTAGATGCACTCGATACAATACCAGCAAGACTTTTGCTGCAGAACAGCTGTAAAAAATTGAAAATACCAATGGTTCATGGTGCTATAGCAGGTTGGTACGGTCAAGTCACTACTATATTTCCCGGTGATGACACCCTAAATAAAATCTATCATAGGGATAAAATTCAAGATAAGGGTATTGAGAAGGAGATGGGTAATCCGTCTTTTACCCCAGCCTTAGCAGCTTCAATTGAAGTAAGTGAGGTAATAAAGCTTTTAATCGGAAGAGGAGAACTTTTAAGAAAAAAGGTACTTTTTATAGATCTTCTTTCTTGTGAGTACGACGTAGTTCCAATGATATAAAATTACAGCCGTATTGTATAAAATCAATACGGCTTTTAATGTGAATTATTCTGTATCAATATTCAACAAAATTATTAATAATATGCTTACTTTTTTTGATATCTTGCCGAATTAGGAGTAATGTTATATAATTATAGTAAGAAAATTTTGGTACATATATATGATTTTTTTAAGCACAATTTATTTTTATATTTAACTTGTAATTAATTATAAAAAGCATAAAGAATGGAAGTGTTTTTGTGTTTTTTAAAGCAATTATCCTTTTAATACTAGTTTTTATAGCTGCTATATCTTTATCAAAAATAATAATTAAATTAGTAGCAAGACTTTTGTCCTCAATAAACTATAAATTTACAAATACTTTTTCTCTTTTAATGGAATGTATTCTTGTTTTTACTGTAAGTATGTTTTTGGGGCAAAAAGTTATTTATACAATTTTGTTTTTAAAATGACCACATTTTAATATACGTAAGTTTAATTGAATGGCTTATTGAATATTAAGCCTAAACTTATTTATCTATAATAACATATAAAAAATAGATACATGATTAGGAGAGAGGTAAAATGTCTAAAATTATGTCAGTGTTCGAAAAACTTAACCTTGTTGAAAAAGTAGATAATAATTCATATCAGACTAACTCAATTAGCAAAAATGATTCAGAAGAAGATAACCAGCCTGTAGAACTAGAACATCATATTGATGAATATAATACTAACCCACCAGAGCCCATTAAAGAAGATGTACAAGCGATTGATGCTGAGAATTTAGATAGAAATATGTCTATTGAGGATATCTATGCTAGATTCGGTATGAACGGAAGCAGCATTAACACAGTTTTTATGCTTGAAAAATTTATTGATGCTCTACCAGAAAATCTGCCACTTGACATAAAAAGACAATCAGTAATTAATATTTTAAAGGCTTCTGATACAAATTTAAATATGCTTATTTCTGATGGGGAAAAAAGATTAAATATACTTAATACTTTTGCCAAAGATTATTATAATTCTACAACCCAGGCAATAGTGAATTATAAATCCGAAATAGAAAAATTGAACGCCCTAATTAACAACTATAGGGAACAAATACAACTAAAAGAATCCATGTTATCGGAACAAAATAATGTGGTTAAATATGAAACAGAAAAAATAAATAACACAATTAACTTCTTTAAAAATAATGATTAAACATATTTAACAACTACTGTTATTTACTCTTTTTTGCTTTATGTAATAATTATCTTTTATTGGATAGATCATCATCGAATATGAGGTTAAACGGATGAATAAAAAGAATTATCATATCACTCTTAAAACTAAAATTTTAATTTTGGAATTATTTATTTGCTCAGTTGGCTCATTCATTGGGTTTGATTTGAAAACACAAATGGAAAGTAAAAGATGGGAAAACCTTATTTATCCTGGTGTAGAGGTGTCAGGAATTAACTTGTGTGGAAAGACACTGGAGGAAAGCAGAAATATATTAAAAATAAAATATATTACTCCTATATTAATGAAAAGGACAAACATTATTGTAAATGGTAAAACATATACTCTAGATAATTCGAAACTAATTTCAAATTATAACATTAATGATATTACTGATAGTGCATTTCACTTCGGCAAAAATTTTACTCCATTTAAAAAGAATTTGATTTTGAAAAAACCAGTTTTACAGCAATACAATATAACTTTTTCTTTTAATGAGGATTACATTAATGATTCTATAAAGACTATCAGATCAAGTATTAACCAATATCCTTTGAATGCAAGTATACATTATACAGAAGATGGTACTGTGAAAATCAGCCCTGATTCAAAGGGGCTTAGGCTTAATGAGGCCAAACTAAAAGAAGAAATTAAAAAGAGTATTAACAGTAAGTCTATTTCTGACGCAAAAATAGATGCTCCAATAGAAGAAACTTATGCAAAAATTACTGCAGACAGTCTTTCAAAGTTAAGCAGCAGAATTGCATCCTTTAGCACAAGCTTTTCTTCCTCCTCTTTTGCAAGAGCTCATAACATTGAACTTTCTGCAAGCTTAATTAATGGTAAACTCATAATGCCTGGTGAAATTTTCAGTTTTAATAAAAGTGTGGGAGAAAGAACAAAAGAAAGAGGATTTATGGAAGCCCCTGTAATAGTGGGATATTCCGTTGATTCCGGCTTAGGCGGTGGTATATGCCAGGTATCATCAACATTATATAATGCTATTCTCAGGACTGGAATTACCTCCATTGAGAGAACTCATCATTCTCTTCCGTCTTCTTACGTTCCTTTAGGATTAGATGCAACTGTTGATTGGAATGATATTGATTATAAATTTAAAAATACATTAGACTATCCTATTTACATAGAGGCATATACTGAAAATAAAGTTCTAAATATAAACATTTATTCTAATTCCAGCTTAGCCGTAAAAAAATACACAATAGTGAACAATGTATATGATACTATTCAAACAAATACTAAAATTATTGATAATCCAAGCCTGCATCAGGGCCAAATTTCCATTACACAAAAAGGATATCCCGGCTATAGGGTTAAGGTTCTTCGTTATTCTTATGAAAATGGATTGCTAATTAATTCTGAAACCATATCAGATGATTTATACTCCCCAGTCCCCAGTGTAATTAGCAGAGGTGTTGGGTCTTTTAAGTAGGTAACACCACTATCTTACACTTTTTATTTAAGTTTCTCATGCAATTAAAGCCTATAATAAACATACCCCCAAAATTTCAGTTTTTCAAAATAATTGTATGTATAATCATTTATATATACTACTCTATATGATATACTAAATCTAATTATATTGTTATTTTGGGGATGATTTCAATGGATTTAATTAATAATAGATATAGAGTATTGAAGAATTTAAATCAAGATCAATTAGTATCATCATATCTTGTATCTGATATTATAGAAAAGCAAAAAATTATGAGATTAAATATAATAAACTCTGAGTATCTTCCTGAGAGTTTATTATTATATTATATTAACGAATACAGTTCTTTAATAAATATGAAGATAATAAACCTATCTAAGGTATATGATATTGGTGTTGTTGATTTTATTGATAATAAAAAAATCAACAATGTTAGATATTTCTATACATATGATAATATAGACTCTAATTTATCATTCTTTGATTTAGTATTCCAGCTAAATCCATCAGAAATATTATCCCTATTCTGTGAAATATGTAAAATAGTAAACACTTTACATCTAAAAAATAAATATTATGAGGACATTAATTTAAACAATATTTATTTTACCAAATCTGAAGCTGGAGTTATTCCTACTTTAAAAGATATGGCTTCAATAAAATTGGAAAAGCATAATTATTGGTCTAAAAACAGTCCTCAGCTGCTTTTCAACGCACCTGAAGTTGTTAATGGAGGCAAATCATCAGCTAAATCTGATATTTATTCACTTGGTATACTTTTTTTGATGTTAGATAATAAGTCAAGCTATGAATCCTTCAATAAAAATAAAGCATTATCACATTTCCAAAATACTTATGGAAATGAATTGTATGAAGTTATTTCAAGAATGGTAGATATTATGCCATCAAGCAGGCCATCAGATTTAACAGAAATTATAAGCAAAATAAGCTGCATTTTTAATAAAAATTACTTACCTTTTTATAAAGAAAATCTTGAAATACTGGACTTAGATATAAAGTTAATAGATAGAGATTATGAGCTAAATAAAATTAATGAAATTTATAGTACCATGAATCAACCGGATGGAAGTTCCAAACTTTTGTTTATTCACGGGGACTCAGGTATTGGTAAGAGTAAACTATTAGTTGAATTTCAAAGGTTGCAAAAATTTAAAAATAATAGTGTTTATTATAGTTTTTCTTTAAATGATTCAAACTTAGGCAATTATAATCCTTTTGTGGAAATATTAAAAAGACTTATTGCTGAAAGTGATAATGCAACTCTGGAACCTTATGAAAGTGAATTAATAAAACTTATACCAGACATAGGAGACAATAAATATATAACTCCATCAGAGCCGTTAAGTGGTGATAAAGAAAAGTATAGATTAATGAATGTAATTTATAACTTTATAATAAATTTTGTTAAAGATGATCCAACTACTATAATAATCGATAATATACACTTAGCCAATGATTTTACCATTGAGTTATTAGATTATTTCCATATGAGAAACTTTAGCGGCAAAAAAATATTAATGCTTTTATCCTATAATGACAGAAATTATAAAAACAATAAAAAATTATGTGCCTTTCTTAAGAAGCTTAAACTGGATAAATGTAAATATGATGTGCCTCTGCATGGCTTAAGCAGCACTGGTACTTGTACTATGATAAAAGGCATATTAAATTATTCATCGGATCCAATTAATTTTTCCAATAGAATTTATATGCAAACAGATGGTAATCCATTATTTATTGTAGAAACAATAAAAGATTTTTATTATAAAAAAATTATAACCGTTGATTCTAATACAGGTTATTGGGTTACTAGTTATGATGATAATTATGATGAATTACCAATACCAGAAACCCTTGAACAGGCAGTACTTAATCAAATAAAGGAAATAGATGACTTTAGTTATGACATTATATCAACCATTAGCATATTTAAAACTGCTGTGCCAATTGATGTTATAAACTGTTTTTTATCAGTTGACAATATGAAATTAGAAACCCGAATATCAAATTTAGTTAGTAAAGGAATATTATGCAGGAAAATTGATGACCGTGGTTTTGTATATGATTTTAATAATAAACTGCTTAAGGACATAACCTATAATAAATTGCCAGATGAAAATAGAATGTGCAAACATAAATTAGCTTCTGAAATTCTTGAAAAACAAAATGGTGAGGATAGGAGCAATAATGAAGAAATCATTTACCATCTTGAAAAATGCAGAGATAACAGTAAGGTTATCACTTATTGTTTAAAGAATGCCAACAAAATGTTATCTCTAAGAAACTCACAGGATGCACTTAAAAATTTAGAAAAAGCTCTTTCTATGTTTAATCCAAATGATTTTAGTAAAGAAAAAATCCAACTTCTTATTAAAATTGGTGACTTATATTCTGATGATGTTAATATTTCCAATGCGTTGAAGTACTACAAGGAAGCTGAACAAATATCAAGTAAATCTAATAACACAAGACTTCAAATCGATAGTTTAAATAAGCTATCTTCAACATATGTGCTGAAATATGATATGAATGAAGCTGAAAAATGTATTGAAAAATGTGAAAGTCTTTTAATGAATTTCAATTATGTCCGCGGGTATCTAGAATGTTATAGAATTGTTATATCTGTATATATAGCAAAGGCGAAATTTAATGAAGCAATAGAACTTTGTAAAAAATGTATTCCATTATGCGGAGATAAATTTATTAAAATTAAAGGATATCTTTATAATTCATATGGAACTAGTAATTTGAACATAAATAAAATTGAAAGTGCATTAAATTGTTATTCTGAAGCCATTAAATATTTTGAAAAAATAAATTTTCAAAATGGTATTGCTATATGTCTCAATAATATTGGAATTATTTATGGTGATTATTATCAGGACAATAGACGAGCAATTGACTATTTTACTAAAATGAAAGAGCGATGTGAGCGTTATAATATCTTAACTTTAGAGGTTATAGCCCTAATGAATTTAGGTGAATCATATTTTTATGATTTAAAGTATGATCTAGCATATGAATATTTTCAAAAGTCATTAGAAAAGGCTAAAAAAAGCGAATCTGAAAGAGATACTTTATATTGTTACAATCTATTATCTTCTATTTGTTTAAAACTGAATAATTACAAAGAGGCCTATAATTATCACAGGCTTTCAAGCCAAGAAATAAAATTATATCCTTTGTATGGAAAGGATTTATTAATGCATAAGCAAATTTATGCAGAACTTCTATATTCCTTTGGGCAAATTGAGAAAGCTTATTTTACTATAAAAGAAGCATTAGAAACTAACTCAGATGATGTATCAAAGCAAAGATTTGACGGAGAAAGCTTAGAATGCTTAATAAATTTATCAAGGGGTGTTGATGATTTAAAGAGTTTAAAAAAGATGCTTGATAATTATTCAAATAATCTTGATAAGACAAATGTGATTTTTGATGCATGCATTATATACTGCATGAACAACAACAGAAGTCATGTTATTAATTTATTAAAAAGCTATTCTGATTATGCTGATATAGATGAAACTCAAAGAATTAAGTTAAAATATTTATTTATAGAAGGATTTATAACAACAGATAATCTAAAGAAAATAGAATTTTTAAATTCAGCTTTAGAACTAAGTAAAAATTTAAATTCCTATGAAATGCATTGGAAGATTTGTACTATACTAGGTGATTACTATTTTGAAAAAGAAAATTTCTTCTATGCTGTAAATTATTACTTTGAAGCCTGTGAAATTATTAAAAAGCTGACTTTACAACTTCCAGATAAATATAAAATAGGATTTTTAAGATCAAATGGAATGCTAAAACCTTTTAATAATTTAATATTATTAAATAAATTTCATGACTATAGCAAAGTTACTCAGGTTGTTTCTCCTGACTATATAAAAATAAATTTCAACAAAGATTTAGATAAATTATTTTCATACAAAGATTTCAAGGGTATATTAAATAATAAATTTTTTATTGAGTCAGCTCAAAAGATTTACAATGCTTCTTTTCATAAGCAGATAAATAATGTTCAAGATTTAATAAACAACCTTTACTCAGAACCTAAAAAGGATTTAGATTTAATTGCTAAGTATATTTCCAGCATATCCTTAGCTACTAGAAGTGTAATTATCTTAAATCAATATAATCAGAAAAGTAAAGTAATTGCCTCTAGTAATGGAAAGTTTGATTTCCCCAATAATAATTTTGTATTCGAAACAGTAAAAGCCTCCTCAAAACCCTTTTTACTGAATGAAACAACAAATAAGCAAACTAAGGTTAATGATTACTATGACGATATTAAGGTAGCTATGTGTTTACCAATATTTTCAGGCAGTGATGAGGAAAGTTATCAATCTGACACGGAAAGACGTGATTTTAACGGTAAATCTAAAAATATTATTGGTTACATGTATTTAGAGTCAGATAGAATATTAAATAATTTTAACGAAATAACATTAAAAAAATGTTTTGAGCTTTGTAATTTAACAGCATTAGTATTAGATAATTATAAGTTAAAAATCAGTTCATCTACTGATAAACTCACTGGAACACTTACTAGAAAATTCTTAGAAGATGCGCTAATAGATAATATTCAGAAATCTAGTACTTTAAATGAAACTTTTTCAATTATTATGTTTGATTTAGATCATTTCAAGGATATCAACGACATATTTGGCCACCAAACTGGAGATGAAGTTTTACAAAAGGTTTGTAATATTGTGTTAAATAATCTAAGGTCTACTGATTTAGTAGGAAGATATGGAGGAGAAGAATTTATAGTAATATTACCTAGAACAAATATTAATAAAGCTTTATTGGTTGGTGAAAAACTAAAAAATTCCATTGATGAAGCAAAAATTCTTGGTGAAAGAATTCCTGTAACCATTAGTATGGGTATAGCTGCCTATCCTGAACATGCTCAATGGAAGCAAGACCTCATTGAAAAAGCAGACCAAGCATTATATGTAGCTAAAGAAAATGGAAGAAACAAATGCCAGCTTTGGAACAGTAACTTTTCCAGCAAAGCAAAAGTAACAAATAAATTATCCGGAATAATATATGGTAATGCTGTTTCTGACTATAGAAATGTTTTGGTTATTTCAGAACTGATAAACCTTATTAGCAAAAAAATGCCCGTAGAAGACAAAATTTATAATATATTAGGCAGGATAATTGAAATAACAGAATCTCAATATGGTATGTTATTTGTCACAAAGGATAATAATGTAATAAAGAATTATAGTAGAAAAATATTTGAAAAAGATTGGGTTGAAACAAAATTCTATAATATTAATATAATTAATTCTGTTATAGAAAAACAACAAGGTATATATATGATTGACTGGGATGAATTTGGGGACTATGATGCCCTTACTGGTACTTGTGATTGGCATTCTATTATAGCTGTACCTTTAATAAATTCAGGAGTATGTAAAGGTGTTTTATATTTATCGGTTTCAACAAAAATAAAGGAGTTTAATTTTGATAATTATAATTTCGTAAATACATTAGGTGAAATAATAGCTGCAATTATTTGATGATATTATTGCAGAAAATTTTCAGTTGTAATTCAGGAGGATCTTATGGAAAAAAGGGTTGGAGTAATTGGAATAGTTGTTGAAAATATGGACAGTTCTTCTAGTGTAAATAATATTCTTCATAACTTCTCAAATATAATAATTGGAAGATTGGGAATACCATATAGAGAAAGAGGCATTTCTGTAATATCTATTATAGTAGATGGAACTACAGATGAAATAAGTGCCTTAACCGGAAAACTAGGTAAGGTTAATGGAGTTAATGTTAAATCGGCAATAACAAAATTATAATATTATCTAATTTAATGCCCTTATGTTTTAATATAAGGGCTTTTTTATCGTTATCCTCAATTATGTATAGTTTTTTATAGTTATGATAGCTTTTTTGCCTATATTTTAAAAAAATTTTTTGTAACCGATTCCAAAATCTTTTAATTTTTCTGTATTTTAGATAGAATAGATTTGTGACATTATTAGATAAAAAATCAGCTATAAACTAATTGATTATGAAAGGCGGCCATAATAAATGAACCTGGAAAAATTGTTTTCTATGCAGAAAATATTAGATGAACATATAAGAAATCAACACAACTTACAGGGTCAATCTCTTCTTACAAAAAAAATGTTAGCCTTACAAGTTGAGTTAGGTGAACTAGCTAATGAAACTCGCTGCTTCAAGTTTTGGAGTAATAAAAGACCTTCTGAAAAAGATGTTATTCTTGAGGAATATGTTGATTGTCTCCATTTTATTTTAACTATTGGTATTGAAATAAATTTTACGGACATTGTTTTAGAACCAAGATCATTAGAATGCAGCGTTACTGATCAATTCATTAATTTATTTATTGATATAAATGATTTTATTGTATGTTCTTCAAAGGATCATTACATAACATTGTTTGAGGACTTTTTGACTCTGGGAAATAGTCTGAATTTTTCACATGATGATATTGAAAATGCTTATATTGCTAAGAATACAATAAATCATGAAAGACAAAATGAAGGATATTAAAGAATG
>JAQSXU010000099.1 GCA_029256485.1 Clostridiaceae bacterium | reverse complement strand
ATGGATTCTTACAAATATTTTTTTCACTTTTTATATTGAATTTCAAATTCGTAATACCTCCTTTTAATATTGATTAATCATAAAGATAACTAAATATTTAAAAATCAAATATTTAGTTTCTTTTAGAGCAATTTAATTATTAACTTAATCTTGAATAGTATTCTACAACCAAGGAATCATTTATTTCGATAGGTACTTCATTTCTAAGAGGATATCTTAGAAGAGTGCCTGAAAAATCATTTTCATTTTTATCTAAATATGGATATTTATTTAAATAATTAGATAAAAAATTGTTTTTAAATAATTCATTTTTTTGTGATTTTTCTCTTAAAGTAATTACATCTCCAATACTTACATTAAAGGAAGGGATATTTACTTTGCTGCCATTTACTAAAAAATGTCCATGCACCACCATTTGGCGTGCTCCAGCTAATGAATTCGCAAATCCAAGTCTGTACACTATATTATCAAGTCTACATTCTAATCTTTTAATTAGAGAATAGCCAGTTTGCTCCTTATCTTTAAGAGATTTTTTCACATAAGTTGAGAATTGTCTTTCCATTACTCCGTAATATGCTCTTAAACGTTGTTTTTCTAATAATTGTATACCATAAGAAGAAAGTTTTTTAGCATTAATCCTAATCTTCTACATAATTTAAATCTTGGTGCTCTTTTTGTTGCCATAATAATTATCATCTCCATATAGAAATTTGCCGCGATAAAATTAAGCCTAAAGATAATATAACATATGATTTAAAATATGTAAATGAAAATCATTATCAATTATCAGACTAATTTATACAAAGTTATTGAGAATGTTTATCAAATATGATTTAATGAGATATAAATATACTAATACTTTAATAGATTGCTAGTTATAAATATACAAATAAAGGAAGCTTTTATGAATAAACAATTATATATATCAGATACTAAAAATCATTTTTCTTTTGAAGAAATGGTTGAAAAAGTTGAACACATAGAAAATAAAACAATTTGTTATTACAATAAAAATTATATATGCGGAAAGACTATTCAATATGAAATATTTGATGGTATATGGATTATTTATCATAATTTAATATTATCAATTTCTGAATTATTTCCTTTAGAAGAGCCTGGAATGATTAGAATGAACTACTGCATTTCTGGAAGATGTGAACTAAATTTTAAAAACAATAAGGTGTTTTATGTTGGAGCTGGTGATTTTGTTGCAGCACTTATAGACGATAAACAATATAAGCATAATTTTCCATTGGGGAAATATAAAGGAATCTCTATTGTCACAAACGAAAGAAAGTTAGATGATTTTCTAAAAACTATATTTGTTAATACCAAAATTACAAGTAGCATGCTGATCCAAAAAATAAAGCAATATGAGCAATATATGCTATTATCAAACAACAGCATAGTGCAAGAAATAATGAAAGAGATTATTCTGTTTAATGATAAATTTTGGATGGAAAAATCAATACTTAAATTTGCAGAACTAATTTTGCTATTAATTAATAATGATAAGGAAGTCAATCAAATAAAAGATAAGTATTTTGATAAGAATTTAACAAATAAAGTAAAACAAATAAAAAAAGAAGTTACACAAAATGCTGAAGTGTATATTACAATAGAAGAAATAGGCAAAAAATATAATGTTAGTTCTAGAGCATTTTCGGATTGTTTTAAAGAGATATATGGAAAAACCTATTACGCATTTATTAAGGAATTTAGAATTAAAAAGGCTGCCGACTTACTTTGTGTTACTAATAGAAGTATTGGAGAGATTGCAATTGAAGTGGGGTATCAAAATGCCAGTAAATTTTCAAAAGCTTTTTCAGATGTGATGGGTGTTACACCTAATTATTTTAGAAAGAATAATTAGTCTGCAGTTTTGGAGTAAAAAGTAATAAATGGAGTAGATAAATAAAATATAGAAGGATATAATTCAATGAGGTTAGTGACTACTAACTCTGTTGGATTATATCCTATTTTTTTATGATATGAATTCAAAACTACTTATTGGATAGGAGGATATAGAAATGAAAGAAAAAAAATACAATAATTTTAAGAGATTACTAGCTTTTGCAGCTGAATGTAAAAGTAAGATGATTATATCAGTAATCTTATCAGTAATAGGTGTTGCTTGTGGAATGATCCCTTACTTTGTAGCTGCAAAAATTACTGTAAAAATACTAGAGGAAACTTATATTTGGCAGGAATTCATTTTAATTATTCTTATTGCTTTGGCAGGATATACAGGAAAAGTAATTTTTCAAGGAATATCTACCACATTATCTCATCAATCAGCGTATGCTATTTTAAAAAATATTCGTAGCAGAATTGCAGCAAAACTTTCAAAAGTACCTCTCGGATATGTAACAGAAATGCCATCAGGGGAACTAAAGACAATTATGGTAGATACAGTAGAGAAAATGGAAGAGCCACTAGCACATATAATTCCAGAAATTACATCAAATTTATTGGTGCCAGTGTGTGTGCTAATTTACTTATTTTGCTTGGATTTTCGTATAGCACTATTTTCATTAATAACAATACCAATTGGATTAATTTTATATAAACTGCTTATGAAGAAGTATGTGTATTATTATCAAAACCATGTTGATGCAGTAAATCATATGAATGCTACTGTAGTGGAATATATAAATGGTATTGAAGCAATTAAAGCTTTCAACCAATCAACTAGTTCTTATGAGAAATATTCTAATTCAGTAAGTAAAAGCTGCCAGGTTGTAACATCATTTTTTAAAAATACTTTGTTTTTGTATACATCAGTTATGTATACTATGCCAGCAACCCTTCTTTTTGTTTTGCCAGCAGGTTTATATTTTTATATGAATGGAAGCTTAAGTCTTGCAACTTTTGTTTCTTGCATTATTTTGTCTTTTGGGCTTGTAGGACCATTAATAGAGGCTATGAAACATACAGATGGTATGGCATCATTGGGAACAATAATTGGACAAGTATCAGAAATACTTGATGCAGAGGAGCTAAATCGACCATCCATTTATAAAGAATTAAAGGATTATAAAATTAAATTTAAAAATGTAACATTCGGATATGATGATACTGAAATTTTACATGGAATAACTTTTGAAACTGCTTTAAATGGAATGACAGCAATAGTAGGCCCGTCTGGTTCAGGAAAATCTACTGTAGCAAAGCTTATAGCCAGCTTTTGGGAGGCAAAGACTGGAGAGATAACTTTAGGAGGAATAAATGTCAAAGACTTGTCTTTAAATCAGGTAAGTGAGATTATTTCATATGTATCCCAGGATAATTTTCTATTCAATATGTCTATAAAAGAAAATATACGTATTGGGAAAAAAGATGCAACGGATGAAGAAATAATAGCTGCAGCAAAGAAAGCAAGCTGTCATGATTTTATTATATCTTTAGAACATGGATATGATACTTTAGCTGGAGAAGCTGGAAATCATTTTTCGGGTGGTGAAAAGCAACGTATTTCTATTGCAAGAGCGATTATTAAAAATAGTCCAGTAGTTGTATTAGATGAGGCTACTGCGTACACTGATCCAGAAAATGAAGCAATAATTCAAGAATCAATATCAAAGCTTATTAAAGGAAAAACCTTAATTGTAATTGCCCATAGGCTTTCAACTATTGCATCGGCTGATAATATAATCGTTATGAATAAGGGGAAGATAGTTGCTCAGGGAACTCAAAAGAAGATTCTTAAAGATTGTGAATTATACAAAAATATGTGGGAATCACATTTAGGAACTAAGGATACAGATTTGTTGGAAGGGGGAAATAATAATGGTTAAAACACTAAAAAGGTTATTGGAGTTTTCAGGAAAACATAAAGGGGATATGATACAATCTTTTATTTATTCTGTTATATTTACAATTTTTGAAGCACTAAGTATTCCAGCTATTGTATATAGTATAAATAGTGTCATTGAGGCAAAAGAGAATGGAAGCCAAATTACTATTAAAACCATAATAATAGCATTCTTATTCATGTTTATTAGTTTAAGTGGAAAAATTTTATTTGGATATATTTCTAATAGTAAAAATAGTATTGCAGCTTTTAATATGTGTGCAGACAAAAGAATTGAAATTGGTGACAGGCTTAAAAGAATGCCAATGGGGTATTTTAGTGCTAATCGTCTCGGAGAAATTGCTTCATCAGTTACAACAACGATTAGCGATATTGAGCATCAAGCTGGTCATATATTAAGTAACGTTATTGTTGGTGTTGTACATGCATTTGTAATTACTATAATAATTAGCTTCTTTGACTTACGTATTGGGATTATTTCAATTTGTGCAATTTTCATGGGTCTTTATGTTAATTGGATCTTGCAGAAAAAAAGTATTGCTGTTTCACCAAAACGTCAAGAAGCTCAAAGTATGCTTGTTACAGCAGTTTTAGAATATATCCAGGGAATAGCAGTTATAAAGGCCTTTGGACTTGGTGAAAAATCTAATCGTGCAGTGGATCATGCCATTGAGGAAAGTCGTATGCGAAATATGGGGTTAGAAGAAGTGTTTACTAAATTAATTTCTTTATACATATATGTGTTTAAGATTGCAGCATGTACAATGCTGATGATGGGATGTTATTTATTTATAGGTGGTAAATTTTCATTGGTAAATACATTGATGATAGTTATTTCGAGTTTTGTGATTTTTTCTCAAATCGAAGCAGCAGGAAGTACTTCAGCTTTACTACGTATGATGGATAGCAGCATGGATAAAGTTAATGAAGTTGAACAAATACCACTTATGGATGAGAAAGGAACAGATGTTAAGCCTAAAAATTATAATATTGAATTTAAAAAGGTGTTATTTTCTTATGATACTAGAAAGATTCTTGATAATATAAGTCTTACTATTCCAGAAAATACTACAGTTGCAATTGTAGGACCATCTGGTGGAGGAAAAAGTACAATTTGTAATTTAATTGCTAGATTTTGGGATGTAGATAAAGGAGAAATAACTTTAGGTGGACATAATGTAAAAGAATATACTTGTGAGAGCTTGTTAAAAAATATCAGTATGGTTTTTCAAAAAGTATATTTATTTCAAGATAGTATTTTAAATAACATTAAGTTTGGGCGCCCAGAAGCAACAATGGAAGAAGTAATAGAAGCTGCCAAGAAAGCATGCTGTCATGAATTTATATCAAATTTACCAGATGGATATGACACAATAATTGGAGAAGGAGGAGGCAGTTTATCAGGTGGTGAAAAACAGCGTATTTCAATTGCAAGGGCAATTCTAAAAGATGCTCCAATTATTATCTTAGACGAGGCAACTTCAAGTGTTGATCCAGAAAATGAAAGAGAATTACAGTATGCAATTGATGAACTTACAAAACATAAGACGGTAATCATGATTGCCCATCGTCTTTCAACTGTTAAAAATGCAGATAATATATTGGTATTAAGCGGGGGACATATTGTTCAACAAGGAAAACATGAAAAATTAATTACTGAAGAAGGCATTTATTCTGAGTTTGTTCAAGTAAAGAAAAAAGCAGTTGGTTGGAGTTTATAGTATGTTAGAAATAAAGTTTATAGTCTTTTTCAGTATGAAATAAAAAAGTTACAGGCTGTTGCATGGGTTATTTAAATATGCAATAACCCTACTATATTTTTATATTAAAACTTACGGCTTGATCTGTGGACTTTATTCCTATATTTTTAGCCATAAAGATTATAATAAATTTATAAAAGTACAAAGGCTATGTTTTAATGGAGCGTTAAAACATAGCCTTAAAATTTATCGGAATTAAGTTTATAAGTTAGTATTAGGAGTATTTTTAGTAACATATTTTTTAATAGCTTCAAAGCTTTCATTACTTATAACATGTTCAATTCGGCATGCATCCTCAGTAGCAGTGTTAGCATCTACACCAAGGCATTTTAACCAACCAGAAAGAAAAGTATGTTTTTCATAAACCATAGTTGATATTTTTTTTCCAGTTTCAGTAAGTAAAATATATCCTTCATTTGTCATAGTTATATATTCTTTTTCACGTAAATTTTTCATAGCAACACTTACACTAGATTTTTTAAAGTTAAGTTCAGTGGCAACATCGATTGAACGAACCATAGGTAAGTTTTTGCTTAATATTAAAATAGTTTCTAAATAATTCTCAACTGATTCATTTATATTCATATAAAAACCTTCTTTATTGTATACTTAATGTGATTAAAATTTTTTTGTTAATGAAATAAGTATATCATAAATTAATATATAACATCAAATTTAGAATAAGGAATCATAGAATAGTGGTATAGTGAATAATAGTTTTTAACAAAATAATATATTTGAAAAAAGATGTTATTGAAGCTTATAGACAACTTAGAAAAAATATATTAAAATAGTATTAGTTAGGATAAACTAACTAATACTGTTTTAATATATAAATTATGTTGAAAGAGTATCTTAGTACTAATATTATTAGTGTTATTGGTGACTAATTTCACATGTATAATAATAAGAATAATGGGAATATAGAAGATATAAGTTTATGAATAGGTTAGTTAAAGCTAACTTGCGCGCTTTGGTTTAAGAATAAAAATATCTAAAATATATTAGCTGAGAGGGGAAAAGAAAAATGAGTATTGTTATAATCGGTGGACATGATAGAATGGTTTGTGAATACAAAAGAATATGTAAAAATTACAATTGTAAGGCAAAAGTATTTACGCAAATGCCTAATAATTTGAAAAAGCAAATTGGAAGACCAGATTTGTTGGTAGTATTCACGAATACTATATCACATAAGATGATACAGTGTGCTTTATCCAAGACAGATGTAAACGAAGCTGAACTAATAAGATGTCATCAAAGCAGTGGAACAGCATTAAAAAAAATATTAGATTGCAAATTCTGCAATAACTCAATTGGAATAGAAAAAAATTAAATAAAAAAGCATTAAATGATTTCTCCGAATTTGAATCAAAAGTTAAGGGGACTTTGGCTACTTATTGAATTATATAAATGATAATGTAGTTGACTGCTCAATTTCTTATACAAAGGATTTGGTGGTTTATAATTCAAAAAAATATCTGGATATACTTTTACAAGTACTCCTATTTTCTTTGATAATACTATTATAGAACCATTTAAATAAAAGTTTACTATTTATAATTTAAAGCATATGATCTTAAATAAACAAAAGCTGCAGAAAGATCATATGCTTTTTTGTAATGTTTTTAGACATAAAGTATAGTAAAAGTTAAATATTAGATAGATTTTTCAAAATAGCAAATTCTATTGTTTTTAGAGCGCATCATTAAAGACATAAGTGATATGAAGATTGGAGAAAACTGTTTCATAGTATCTGTAAGATTATAATCCCCGAAAATTTTATACATGGGGCAAAGGGTAGTGAAATCTTCTGAATCATTTACTCCCCACTGAAATACAGCATTGGTTTTTTTGATTGTATCATGCATTTTTTGATTTTTTACCATCCACTTTGACATTAACTCACACAGAATAGAGCAATGATTAAAGGAAGCAGATATTGTTTCAAATAAGATCTTTACTTCAGATTCCTTTAAGTACATTAATACTCCTTCAGCTATTACTAAAACGTCCTCTTTGTTTTGTACTTTTTCAACCCAAGAGAAGTCAAGAGCAGAAGAAGAAATATTAGTGACTCTATCATGGGAAGAAAAAATGTTTTTTCGTATATTCATTACATTTTCAAAATCAATATTATACCAATGAATTTTACCGTTATCGATTCTATGAAATCTAGCATCAAGACCACAAGCAATATTAATAACACTGCAGTTTGGATGTTTTTCAATATAGGCACCAGCTTCCCTATCTAAAATTATAGTTCTTGCAGCACATCCCCACATATTCATTTTGTTTTTTCCATGTTGTTTAAAATCATAGTCTAAAGAATTGATAATTTTGATTGCAGCTTCATCGAAGAAAGCAGGATTTTTCTTTTGACTTTCTAAGGCTCTTGCATATACAGGAACCAACATAGTTTCGTTTACACCGGATAAATTGATTTTTTGTTTTACCATTATAGCACCCCTCATATTGTTTTTATAGTTGTATTAAAATGAGTTAGTATCAACTAACTAAAGTATATCACTATATTATAAGTAATCAATATGTATATTATTCTGTTGCATGAAACTCAAGATAAAATAAATTAAATGCATATTATAACCTTGTAGAAAGATAGCAATTAGAGATTTAAAAAACAAAAAGAAGATGGGTCACACCTATAGATTATAGAATATTTAATGATTACTCAAATTAATATTTGATAATTGAAAATTTTAATCTTATAAGAAGTATGATATTATAGAGTTAGAAGAGACTAACTTTAAATTATATCATATTAAGGAAGGTAAAATTAAATTGAGACGATTGGATGAGGATAAAGTATATTTTAATGAAACTATAGGAAATAGAATACAAAATAAGAATTCAATAATTTATAAAGTAAAATCTCAAGTTGGAAGAGGTACTATGGAAAGCTTTAAAGTTATGCCAGGTGTTGAATTGATATATAATGACGTTGAATTTTATAGTCCAATTATTAACACTTTTAAGCTAAATGTTAATTGCATTGAAATCACTTATT
This sequence comes from Clostridiaceae bacterium, assembly GCA_029256485.1. The sequence goes on along the minus strand of JAQSXU010000099.1, from coordinate 4,754 downwards.
GCTTAAGTGGACATGTTGAGATTGAATTTGAAAATCAAAGATATGCAGTTATGTCAGATGGTGATATAAGTCTTTTTGGATATAAAGTAAATGCAGTATCATGTGATTTCAGTGTGAAGCCTTTTAAGGGGATTACGGTTATGATTTATTTTCCAAATGTTGTACAAAGTTTAAATACCATACTGGAAACAAAGGAATTTAAGGAGGAAAATTTTTTCAAGGAAGTATTTTCTTCAGATAGATGCATAATTAATTATGCAACTGAAAGTTTAGAACATATCTTTAAAGAGCTGTTTATTATTCCAGAAAAATATAACAATCATTTTATGAAAATAAAAGTAGTTGAATTGTTGCTTTATTTATTGTCTGATATGAATTATAAAAAAAATGATTATATTTATTTTTCAAAAAGTTCAATAGATAAAATAAAAGAAGCAAGAAAAATAATAATTGATAATGTGGATAAGCGTATTACTGTAAAAGAAATTTCTAAGCAGGTCAAAATGAATTCAACGGATTTAGAGAAGGGCTTTAAGAGTCTTTATGGAGCAACTATTTTTGCTTATAGTAAAAGTTATAAGATGAAAAAAGCAAAGGAATTGCTAAATGATTATAAGCTTTCGGTATTAGACATAGCATTAAGTTGTGGATATGGAAGCTCAGGAAAATTTGCAAAAGCATTTAAAGAAGAATTTAATGTAACTCCAACTGAATATAGAAAAAATAAAGTCTTCTTTTAATTGAGAAGGCTTTATTTTTGAGAAAAATTTTCAATTGGGTTCTTTACTTAAAGCTGGGACTGATTTTTTCTTTTGAGTACTATATATTAAAACTTGAATATGGTTTACAAGGAGGAATTATTAAAATGTATAGTCAAACACAAAAAGCTAATACTAGACTTTCAGCGAAGGATTTAGTAACAACAGGTATTTTTTCAGCATTATTTTTTGCATTAACCATGGTAGGAGGAATATTTTTTGCCCCTAATCCAGTACTTACATATTGTATGCCGTCAGCCATAGCATTGCTCACAGGGCCAGTTTATCTTTTACTTATATCTAAAGTATCAAAACCTGGGATAATATTGATTCTTGGGATTTTAATGGGAGTGATTATGTTTGGTACAGGTATGTATTGGCTATGGTCTATTGCTTATGTAGTATTAGCTGTGATTGCAGAATTTATATCTGGCATAGGAAAGTTTAAAAATATTACCTTAAATATTTTAGGATATATGATTTTTTCATTAAATCCAATGGGATCTTATATGATGCTTTGGATTAATCAAAAGGCATATAGTGATTATTTAGTAGGAAAAGGAACCGAACAGTCTTATATGAATACAATGCTTGCAACAGCACAGGACTGGATGCTTCCAGCAATGGTTGTTAGCATTTTGATTTGCGCACTAATTAGTGGGATGTTTGGGAAAATGCTATTGAAAAAGCAATTTGAAAGAGCAGGAATTGTATAATGGAATCTGTTTTTCAAATTGAAAGTTCAAAAAATGGAATTATTCATCTTGACCCTAGAACAAAGTTTTTAATTTTACTTATAGGTAATTTGACTGTGTTTTTATCCTTATCTCTAAAATTTGAAGTTACACTTGCATTCATAATTTGTGTCTTTGGAATATTTTGTGGTATGTATAAATTTTCTATTAAAATGGCAGCTGTTTATTTGTTATTAGTAGTAGTTCAGATACTGAGTCCTATTTATTTAAACAGCTCCATAAATGTAATATTAGTTTACTTTGTTGCTTTTTCCAGGAAGATATTTCCCTGTACTATGCTAGGGGGAATCCTAGTGGGTACAACAGGCATCAGTGAATTTATGGCAGCAATGAACAAAATTCATATGCCTAAAAGTATAGTAATACCTCTAACAATAATGCTTAGATATTTTCCAGTAGTTAAGGAAGACTGGAATGCTATAAAGAATGCGATGAAAATGCGAGATGTATCACCAAGTTTTAAAAATTTTATAACTCATCCAATGCAAACCATGGAATGCATTTACGTGCCTATGATGTTATCTGGATCTAGAATTGCAGATGATCTTTCGGCTGCAGCTATTACTAGAGGGATTGAAAATCCAAAACAACGATCATGTCTACAAAAGGTGGAGCTTAGATTAGCAGATTATATTTTTTTATTTATTTTCATTGCACTTTTTATAATATCTTTTGTTTAGTTTGGAGGGAATGGGTTGATAAAAATTCAAGAAGTTACATTTAATTATCAAGGAAAAGAAGAAAATGGAGTTGAAAATATAAATCTTCATATTAAAGATGGAGAATGTATCTTATTATGTGGTAGAAGTGGCTGTGGAAAAACAACAGTTACACGATTAATTAATGGATTAATACCTTATTTTTATAATGGTGAACAAAAAGGTGAAGTTATTGCAGCTGGTATGAAAATTTCAAATACTCCTATGTATGTAATATCAGAAAAGATTGGATCTGTATTTCAAAATCCAAGAGCACAGTTCTTTAATGTAGATACAAATAGTGAAATTGCTTTTGGAATAGAGAATCTTTCATATACCCGCCATGAACTTGAAGAATCAGTATATAGGACAGTAGAAGATTTGAAGATTCAAAAACTTCTTGGACGAAGTATTTTTGAATTATCAGGTGGAGAAAAACAAAAAATTGCCTTTGCCTCAATTTATTCCATGTCGCCAGATATTTATGTACTCGATGAACCATCTTCTAATTTAGATGTAGACGCCATAGAAGAATTAAGAAAAAATATTAAAATGCTAAAAAATCAAGGAAAAACAATTATTGTGTCAGAACATCGTCTATATTATTTAAAGGATATAGCAGATAGAATTGTTTATATGGATCAAGGTAGGATTGAAAAAATATATAAACAAAAGGATTTTTTATTAGTTTCAAAAATAGAAAGAGAAGAAATGGGATTAAGAGAAATTGAACTCACAAGTGTTCAATTTAAAAAACAAGAAATTTTGAATAAACCATATGAGTTGGAAATTAATAATTTAATATTAAAGTATAAAAAACATACTATAATGAGTAAAATTGATTTAAAAGCTTCATGCGGAGAAATAATTGGAATTATTGGACATAATGGTGCAGGAAAATCTACATTCTTAAAAGCATTATGTGGATTACATAGGGATTATGATGGTACCTTTAAGTGGAATGGAAAAGAAATAAATAATAAAGAGCGTTTAAAACTTTCCTATATGGTTATGCAGGATGTTAATTATCAGCTGTTTGCTGAAAGTGTAGAAAAAGAATGCTACTTTGGAATTAAAAATCCAGATAAGAATATTGTTGAGGAGGCTATGAAAGCTCTTGGAATTTATGAGTACAAAAATAGACATCCTAATACTTTATCAGGTGGTGAAAAGCAGCGTACAGCTGTAGCAGCAAGTATAGTCTGTAAAAAGGAAATTTTGATTTTTGATGAGCCAACTAGTGGTCTTGATTTTGAAAGTATGCTGCAAGTTTCAAAAATGCTTAAAGATTTAGCTTCTATGGGAAAAATAATTTTTGTGGTTACACACGATTATGAATTTATATCTTCAAGCTGTAGTCGTGTTATTCATTTTCATAAAGGGAAAATAAAAGATGATTTTACTATAAATCAAAAAAATATAGAGAAATTGAAGAAGTACTTTATAATTTAATGTATGGAATAGATTTAACAATTATATATTTTTGGAGTTGTAAGCAAAAAATGAGAGTAGTATTATAATTACATATGGTTAAGGCTTATGAAAATATAAAGAAAATACATTAATTATAGAGAAGGCGAAAGTTTTGAAAGTATATGAATTTGGAAATGAAGAAAATTTGGCTATTATGTTATTGCCTGGAACCTGCTGTCATTGGAAAAATAATTTTTCTCGGGTAATAGATTTGTTAGCAGAAGAATTTTTTGTTGTATGTGTATCCTATGATGGTTTTGACGAAACCGAAAAAACAGAATTTCATGATATGCTCACCGAAGTCGCCAAAATTGAAGATTATATTAAGCAAAGATTTAATGGGAAAATACATGCTGTATATGGGTGCTCTTTAGGAGGCTCTTTCGTAGGACTAATGGCGCAACGAAAAAAAATTCACATGAATCATGGAATTTTAGGCAGCTCAGATTTGGATCAAGCTACAAGACAAATTGCTGCAGTAAAAACAAACCTTATGATTTTATTATTTTATAGGATGTTGCATTGTGAAAGAATTCCTAGATACCTTAGAAAATATATGCTAAAAAAGGGTGGGGAAGAATATACAAAAAATGCACTTTATATGATGGGTGTAGGTGGTGTTGATATGTCCTTTGTTACTAAAAAGAGTATGAAAAATCAATTTTATACTGATCTGATAACAAGACTAGAAGATGATATTGAAGTACCAAATACAACGATTCACTGCTTGTATGCTACCAAAATGGGAAAACAATACAAAAATAGATATGAGAAGCATTTTATTAGACCCAATATTATTCAACATGATTTATTACATGAAGAACTTCTTTTATGTGAGCCAAATAAATGGATTGAGACTGTTAAACATTGTATACTATAAAATTGTATATTAAAACAATCAATTAGGCATGTATTTAGTGGAAATTTATCAAGGAGATGAAGATTAATGAAAATATTAATATATGGAGCAGGTGTCGTAGGGTCTTATGCGGCTCATGAATTAAAAAGGGTAGGTCATGAGGTTACAATTCTTGCAAGAGGCAAAAGATATGAAGAACTAAAAGAAAAAG
>JAQSXU010000363.1 GCA_029256485.1 Clostridiaceae bacterium | reverse complement strand
GAAAATACAATTATTTATTTTAATAAAAATAATAAAATAAAAGAAAATAGTGTTGTTAAATTTGTAGGGAGCATAACAGATAGCACATTCAGTAAAAATAGAAGGTTATTTAATTACAGTAATTATCTAAGATCAAAAAAAATTGGTGCTGTAATATTTGCTGAAGGAAATATTGATATAGTTAAAAAGGATTACTCAATATTTAATGAAGTAGCAATAAGCTTTAGAAATTACACAGAAAATACTTTTTACAATTCTTTAAATAAAGAAAACGCAGACATTATTTTGTCAATAATTCTTGGAGATGTGGACTATCTTGACGAAAGCTTGTATGACAATATAAAGATCATGGGATTGGCTCATATTTTTGCTGTTTCAGGATCACATATAGTGTTGATGTACGGATTTTTGCTTACTGTGCTCAGATTATGCTTTTTGAGACGTAGAACCAGTTGGTCAATATCATGGGTATTGATTTGGATTTATGGCTTTTTAATCGGCTTTCCTTTGCCTGTAATGAGGTCACTTGTAATGTTTACTTTATTGTTTGGTTCAGAGGTGTTCTTCAGAAAATATAACTCCATGAATTCTTTAGGACTGGCTGCGCTTGTATTAACTGTATATAATCCATTTTGGCTTTTTGATGCAGGCTTCTTATTATCTTTTTCAGCTGCATTAAGCTTAATTATTTTTAATAAATATATAAGCAATCATGAGACTAGTAAAAATTTAATTTTAAGAACATTAAACTTGTATTTATTTTTACAGCTGTTCACATTACCGGTCTTAGCATATTATTTTAATTATGTGCCTATAATGGGCATTTTATATAATTTGTTGCTCCTGCCTATTTTTACAGTAATCCTTATATATGGTTTCATGCTTTTAATATTTAATTTTTTATTTTCAGTCTTATTAACTATTCCGTTTATGATATTTGATTATATGTTGAATAGTTTGAGATATATAATAAATTTCACGGAAAAATTTGCATTTAACGGTATAATTGTGCCATCTATGCCTTTAGGAATAGCAATTTATTTTTATACAATGGTGAGTTTTATAATATATATTTACAACAATAAAAATCTCAATATGAGTAAGTACGGATTAACTGTATTAGTCAGCTTTTGCTGCTTGAATTATATTATTGCCCCTATTGCAGATAACAATCTTTATTTTAATGTTGTTGATGCCGGGCAGGGTTTATTCACAACAATAAAATATAAAAATATAGATTTAATTATTGATTGCGGTAGTACAAGCAGTAGAGGATTTGGAGAATATACTGCCTTGCCGTATTTAACTAAAAGAGGACTTACAAATATTGACGGAGTATTTATAAGCCATTGGGATGAGGATCATTTTTCAGGCTTAAGAGAGCTGTTAAGCAGCCATATAAAGATAAAGAAAATATTTTCTTCTCAAGGCAATGAAGAAATAAATGAAAAAATTACAGTTATTAATGCAGGGAATTCTTTAAATCTTGATGAAAGATTCCAAATAGATATTTTATGGCCAACAGGAAGTTACAAGGATGACAATATAAACAATACGTCACTGGTAATTCTAGTGAATTTTTATAAACAAAGAATACTTCTAACAGGAGACATAGAAAAAGAGGCAGAGAATATTTTATCAAATAATATAGGGCATGCTGATATAATGATAGTTCCTCATCACGGAAGCAATTCTTCTTCAACTACTGATTTTATTGATAAAGTAAATCCCAGTATAGCTATTATTAGTTATGGTAAAAACAATTATGGGATGCCTTCAGAAGAAGTAACATTGAGATATGAAGATAAAAAAAGTATTATAATGTCTACATTTAATCAGGGCGAAATAAATTTTATTTTAAAAGGTGATAAAATGTATTATAATACTTATACAGATAAAAAGTCAGACAACTATTATGAACTTTACTTATATGGTTTAATTCCAAATTTAATCAATTTTTGTTTGCTATCAGCATGGATAGTTAATGAAAAAGGGGAGAAAAATGAGCTACAAAATAGTTAAAGAGTTAATTGATAAAATGAAGGTTCCAAATTGCATTCTGCTTTACGGAACCGAAGAATATTACATAGATGATGCAGTAAGTCTCATAAAAGAAAAATATGTTGATAGTGATTATGAAAGCATGAATTATATGGAATTTGAAAAAATTGAAAATAACTTTAATGACTTTCAAGAATTCATGTCAACATTTCCGTTTATGGCTGAAAAAAAGGTGTGCGTTGTAAAGGAAGCAGGTTTCTTAACTTCTGCCGGAAGCTTAAATAAAAAGGAAGAGGATAAGATTGTTGACATTATTGATAATGTAGATTTCTGTATAACAATATTTCTTGTAAAAGGCGCGAAAATAGATTCGAGAAAAAAGCTAGTAAAGAAATTAAAGGATAAAAATGCTGTTTTCGAGCTCAATAAATTAAGTGAAGTGGAGTTATCCAAGTACATAGTAAATAAATTTAAAAATCTCAATATGAATATAAGCATTCAGGACGCTGATTACATTGCAAATAACTCCGGATATTTAGAATATGAAAGTACAGTTAGTATGTACCATGTAAACAATGAAATAGAAAAAATTGCAGCTTACAAGGGTAATTCAAAAAACATTACATTTGAAGACATTGATTTATTGTTAATAAAATCGGTCGAAAGCAATATTTTTAAACTTGTGGATTATATATGTGAGGGAAGAAAGGAAAAGGCGTTTGAGATATTGGATGAAATGCTTTTAA
>JAQSXU010000362.1 GCA_029256485.1 Clostridiaceae bacterium | reverse complement strand
CCTATATTCTAATGGTTCACTCCATTTATAATCAATGAATTCTTTCCATTCAATTAAATTTTCACTTAAAAGTATCCCTTCTTTAAAAATTGTAATATACTTTGTACCAACATAAAAAGATATAAATGCATTACATAACGAATAAATTATCATAAACGAAGTTCCAAATAAAACCCTTAAATATTTATTTAGCTCAAGAAGTTCCAGAGCCATTGCATTTTTAGCAAAATAGTCCATGAGATAATCAATATGGGCTAAGTCAAACATTTGTAATACATTGCTGAAATATCCTTCATCTAAATAATTAAATTTATTATATGTTGGTATTAATGTTACAAGTAAAAACACTAATAATAGTAAAAATAAAGCAAAATGAAAACAAGCAAAGAAAATCCTAGAATAATCTTTACCTATTATAATAATTTCAGTATAGTTTCTCTTTTTTTCATTTTTTTTAAATTTATAAATTTTATAAAGCGTAACTATGATCTCTATAAGTATTATATACCAGAAAATTTGAAACGAAAAATTATCCATTGCATTCTTACCTCTCAAGCCTTATTCATTTTCTTTGCTATTTTAGGAGTGATAAAATTCCAGCTTATAGGTATTAAGATTATTAGCAATCCTGTGTAAATCCATGTACCCATAGGAATTTTTCTGAAAACCAAATGCAAAATCACAGTACATGCTACAACTCCAAGTGAAACAAAAAATTTATCCATGCTTTTATTCTGATTTGATTCATCAATTGGCATAGAAAACGGAAGTTCAGTAAAATATATTTTCCCAAGTAAAGGTAGGACTGCCATACTTGTTAACATGAAAGTAAGTATGTCAAAAATAAAACTTTCCTTGAAAAGTAATATATAAATAATGCTGTTTAAAATTAATAATGGTACGAAAAGTCTCACTGCTACAGTCAATAAAATTCCTCTGTATAATTCTTTTAGGTTAGCAAATCCTGAAGACACATATACATATGCTCCCTTCGAGGCAGATGAATACAATGTAAGCTCTAAAACACTAGGTAAAATTAACAGATTAAAGTATAGATATAAATATTCATAACCTGTTGGTTCAATAATTTGTCCTCTCATTCCCATATTGAAAATCATTAAAATAGGAAGCAAAATTCCTGTTGACAATGCAGGATATATTTTTAATTTTAAGCTTCTGTCACTTCGAAGCACTGCATTAGTAAAATGATATGATTGCTTAACTGTTTCATTTCTCGTCAATAATTTCCCTAGTATTAATTCAAATTTGTGTTTGTAAGGCTTTTCATTTCCTTGTCCATCTAGCTTTAATAGGAGCGACTCCATTTTCTTGCTTAGTTTTAAATAAATTGCAAAACTTATTAATGGAACAATAATTAATAAAACAGTAAACACATATAAGTATATGTCTGTTCCTCCGTTAAATATAATTTCAAAAGGTGCGCCAAACCAAAGTATTGGATTAAAGAAGTTCGCGAACTCAAAACTGTAGTGTAAGTTTTGTAGGTCAGTAAAATCTATCATTCTTACTGCTATTTGATAACCCACAGTAACTAAAATTGTCAACAAAATCTGTATGAAATTTATTATATTTCTTAACAATTCTCCATCAAAGAATCTAAGTATCAATAAATAAATAAAAGCAGTGATTAAAAATATAAGCAAATCCATTAAAAGAATTTCCAATAACAATAGAGGAATAGCCCCAGCTCCATTTAACATAACAATTGAAATAAAAGACGGCCCAGCAATAAATGAATTGAGACGGAACATGTAAACTAAAATATGCAGCACTTTTGCCATAGATACAACCTTGCTATCTAATGGCTTAGTAAGCAGAATATTTTTATCTTTTGTATCTAACAAAACAAAGGAAAAATCAGAAATTAAATACAAGGTAGTCATAAAGAAAAATGCTCCTGCAAAATAAATCATTCTGATCATTTCATCTTTAATAAAATATATAAAAAAAGCTAAAAACACACCAAATATAAAGTGAAAAAAGTATCCCTGCATCAGTGATGTTTTCTCTGAACTTTTTTTCTTACTTTGCTCTGCAATTACAGGTGTTCTTCTTGTATCTAATATAAGCTTTGTTTTTAATATAGTCCTCATTATGTCATAGTCAATGCCAAATTTATTGAATAATATTTGAAATTTATCAAGTATTTTTAACGATATGAATTCCATAGTTCCCCCTAACTCATAAACGCAGATATAAATTTATTTGCAAGCATCTCATGATCATGAAAACCAGTTACATCATTAAAAATAGATTCAAGAGTTGAATCAGATTGTTTTTCTCTAACTTCGTCCATTGTACCATCCAAAACAATGTTTCCTTCATTAAGTAAAAGTATCCTATCACTTAGTTTTTCAACCACTTCCAAAATATGTGATGAATAAAATATTGTCTTGCCTTGATTTTTTAAGCCCTGAATTATTTCTTTAAAAACCATAACACTATTTGCATCTATCCCACCCAAAGGTTCATCCAAGAACAATATATCAGGATTATGAAGCATACCTGTTATTATAGACAGTTTCTGCCTCATGCCCTTAGAGAAAGTATGTATTCTGCCATCAATTGCATCCTCTATTCCAAATACGCTCATCATTTCCTTTGCTTTTGCAACTGCATTAAGCGAGCCTAATCCATATAAATTTCCTATAAAACCTATGTATTCATAAGCTGTCAAATTATCATACATATCAGATATTTCAGGAACATATCCGATTTTTCTTTTA
>JAQSXU010000361.1 GCA_029256485.1 Clostridiaceae bacterium | reverse complement strand
ATACTTCCATTTGCAACAGCTTCAGCTGATAGTTCAGGATCATCCATTTTACCTGCACATATAACAGGAATATCAACAAATTGTTTTATATATTGAACATCTGCTAAGTTACATGCTTTTGGCATATATACTGGTGGATGTGCAAAATACCATGATTCATATGTACCATTGTCTGCATCTAAAGCATCATAACCAGCGTCTTGAAGAATTTTTGCTATTTTAGCGCTCTCTTCTAAATCACGGCCAAATTCTTCAAAATCTTCTCCAAGAAGGGCACCTTTATCAGTACCAAAGCCTTTCATATAACTTTTAACACTATATCTTATTAAAACAGGAAAATCTTTTCCACATTTCGCCTTTATTGCTTGTACTGTTTCTGTAGCAAATCGAAGCCTGTTCTCTAAGCTTCCTCCATATTGGTCTGTACGACGATTAGTAGCTGCCATAGAAAATTGATCCATTAAGTATCCTTCGTGAAGCGCATGAACTTCTACCCCATCAAAGCCTGCCTGTTTTACAGCATAAGCGCCATCAGCATAAGATTGTATAAGAAATTGAACTTCTTCTGTTGTTAATGCACGATGCATAACCTCAGGATGCCAAACATTTGGATTTTCTGATGAAGAAATAGGATCATTGTCTAAAAAGAAACCATCTTTACGATTTCTGCCAGCACCGTTTGCTATTTGAATTATAATTTTAGCGCCATACTTATGGACTTCGTCAGTAAGCTTTTTTGAAGCGTCTATATAAGCATCACCTGCTGTTGCCAATGTAGCATGCATTGAGTCGAGTTTATTTTGGCAGGATATACCTGTTGTTACAATTAATCCTACACCACCTTTAGCACGTGCAACGTAAAAATCCACCCCTTGTTGATTAAAACTTCCGTCAGGATTTTTTGAATGTGAACCCATTGGAGCCATTGCTATTCTATTTTTTACTTCCATTGTACCTATTTTCATAGGTTGAAATAATGCATCAATTTTACCTTTCATAAAAAGCACCTCTTTCTTATAAATTAAAAGAATTTTGTTACCGCGGTATACCTTGATTGTATACCGCGGTATACTTTGTGTCAATGTTTTCACAAAGTAAAATTTATAGATTTTTATAATTATGCTATAATGACATATATATATCGGAGGGATAAATGTGATAGAAAATATAAAACATATAATTTTGACTAACGCTATTGAACTTTTTAAGAAGAATGGCTTTGACAATGTGACCATTAATGAAATATGTGAAAGTTGTAATATTACAAAGAGGACCTTTTATTATCATTATGATTCAAAGAAAACTTTACTTTTAAATTATTTTTCTTTAGTTGATGAAGATATTGAAACTACTTTAAAGGATATAGATAACGAAACTACATGGCTTGATAAATGTTGGAAAGTAAAGGAGATTCATGTAAGAGGTATTGCGAATCTAAATACAGATATATTAAAAAATTTAATTAAAATTGATATGGAACAACAAAATAGTATGTTCAGTTTTAAGTTAAATGATTTTGATCCCAATTTGAAAAGATTGCGACAAATGGTTATTGAATATACGCATAAAGCACAAGAAACTGGTGAGATTGATGCAAATACTTCTGCTGAAGATTTATCATATTGTTTTGCATCTGCATTTTTGGGCTTAGCGGTAAACTGGTGTTCAACAGGAGGAAACTATGATTTGGTAGAAGCAGCAAAAAAGTATTTTTATTTAATATATAAAAATACTTCAAATCTTAAATGAGGATTAAGTTAATGGCATGTAAATATAGATATAATTATGAGCATATCATTTATATTAACGATTATAATGCACGAGATATTCAGAAGAGTAGCAATTACTAGGTTTATATTTGGAATAAAGAAAAGTATTTAGTCAATTAAGATATCACATTATTCATAATTAATAATATGAATTTGTGGTATTTTTATTTTGTCTTTATAGTAATATCTTAAGATTTTCGCTATATATATAAAACTTGACAAAAATAGTTGTTGAAACTAAAATGGTTATAACAACTATTTTAAAGCAGGTGATTATTTGAATAGAGAATATGATTACACAAAGTTAATTGGATATTTAATAATTAAAGGTGAAGTTTGTATAAAAAGAAAAATTCTTAATGCCTTTTTAGAAAAGGGATATGACATTACATTTGAGCAATGGACAGTTTTAAACGTATTATATGCAGAACCGGGACTGATTCAAAGTGAAATTGCTATAAGAACCTATAAAGATAAAACAAATGTTACAAGGATATTAGATGTTCTTTCTAAAAATGGATATATTGTAAGAGAGCAGCATGAAAGTGACAGAAGAAGCTTGTGTGTATACCTTACAGATAAAGGTACAAGAATGTTCGATGAACTTATACCTAGCGTTGAGTTGCTTAATGAACAATTTAAAAAAGGACTGTCAGATGAAGAAATTAAAGTATTTGAAAATGTTCTAGAAAAAATATATAAAAACGCTGAATAGTGTTTTTATATACAATAGTTGTTATAGCTAATATTGATATAGCTATTAAAATATTTATTAAAGGTGGGATAATTTATGGTTAATTTATCTTTAAAAGAAAAATTCGCATTTAAGTTTATTTTTAATGAAAAAAGAATCTATCAAAGATGGTACGGAAGATTTTTAGGTTTTGGAATAGACTATGGAAGGTTAAAGAGGGTAGTGGAAAGAATATCAACGGAAGATTTTTAGGTTTTGGAATAGACTATGGAAGGTTAAAGAGAGTAGTGGCAAGAATATCAAATTGGCTACAATGGTGTGATGAATGGACTAGAGAAGGTGATCAATTATACAAAAAAGCCGAGGAAGAATTGATAAACGGATATGAGATTAAAGCAAAAACATTATTTCATGAAGCAGTGGGATGTTATCATGTTGGTCAGCATATATTTTTTATCGATAGCAATCAAAAGGAGAGAACACAGGAAAAAGCTAGGATAAGCTATAAAAGAGCAATTGATTTGGATAATGAAAAGGAAAGGCCGATTCGTATTGAAATTCCTTTTAATGGAGCAATAGTACCAGGGTATTTAAGATTATCA
>JAQSXU010000360.1 GCA_029256485.1 Clostridiaceae bacterium | reverse complement strand
AATCCTACATTATCAATAATATGTTCATTATTTAGCCCAAATCTTCTACAACTATCTTTGAATTTGGATTTGGTTTAGGCAAATTTTTTGCTTCTATTTGCTTTTTACTATCTGGTACAGGTAATGGTACTAATGATTTTGAATAATCATTCTTAATTGTTGGTTCTAAAACTGTTGAATCATTGATTTTTGTTGATGGTTGAGACTTATCATTTGCAATGTTTTCTTTACTGTCGTGAGAATAAGTTTGTTCAGCTGATGTAGTGATTATGTCTCGTTTATTTTCGATCTTATTATTGCTATTATTTAAATTTGCAAATGTTAAAGTAATACAACTAATAGCAATTGCAAATCCAATACCTATCTCACAATACTTTAATTTCAAATCAATTGCTCCCTTCATATTTTGTTTATACTACTAAGTTACCATTCTACCAATATAAATAAATTATAACATATTTTTCAAATACATTTCTTAAGATTATTAAAATATTTTTAAATCATGCCATTTATAACTATATTTCTATTACACATAAAATAAACTCTGAATTATTTCCAGAGCTATCATTATTATCTCAATTTTAGTTTCTATTTCTACCGTTCCTAAATGATTCATGGTTTTTCTCCTTACCTTTCATTGCTAATTAAATAAAATTACATTATCATTAATTATTTCAGAAAGCCCTTCATACAGGTCTATATTTCCAGCTTTGGTGTTTTTTATTTTTACGTAATCTTTATAATTATCCCCATCACTATCTTCTGTCCAAAAGCTCGTTATAACATATTCATCAACTAAACCATCTAATCCCTCTCTTTCATTATCTAATGTTATATTAATATTTTCATTGTAAAGTTCTTTAATTATTTTTATATTATCCTCAACAATTTTCCTTTCATATATATTCATATGCTTTATATCATGCCATACGCTATAATAACTGTGCTGCTCCTTATCCTTGTTCATTTTTATAGACTTTACTAATCTTTTCTTTAAAGTTTTTTTATTTATTGAATATATATCCTGAACTTTACTCTCAAAATTCTTTACTCTGAAGAAAATATTTTCTTCATCCATTCCAAAATAACGTGTCCAAGAAGTGAGCTCCGTTTTATGAATTTCCTTAAAAGGAATCACTTTATAACCATTTTTAACGACTTCGGCAAACTTGTTTATAGAAATAATATTTATACTTTCCCTATAATTATCACTTATAAAATCTTCTTTCTTAACTCCATCCTCAAACAAATATTCAAGTTCCCAATCCTCCATATAGGCTTCTTCAAAAACTATATATCCCTCTCCATCAACAATATAAGGAATGAAATAATCTCTAATTCCTAAGATAACTCTTTTATCATTTATTTTATATTGTTTTTTCTCCTCTAGATCACATAGCATAGCATATTCATACTCACCTAGCATATCTTTTTGCTTATCAGAATGTTCTTCATCAATTCCGTAATTACTACCTCTTAAAAGAACATATTTTTCACTTAAAATAATAGCACCTAAATCTCCATCTATATAATGCAATTTTTCTACATGTCCATTTTCAATATTAACTTTATATATTGCAGTTTCAACATCGTTACCACTAACTTTACATGCAGTTGTATATATATGACCATTTATAATAATATTATTATAAAAAACACACTCAGAAGTTTCTATTCCTATTTTATTTATCCTATAAAAATCATTGCTCTTCATGTTATAAATATAAAAATTTCTTAAATATCTATCTTCTTCTAGTTCCGTATTTCCAAAAATAAACTCATCATCATTAAAGGAAATTATTTTATTGGTTTCAAATTCAAATTTTCTTAAATCAATTAAATTCATCAATCTATTCCTCCATGAAAAAATGGTATTTCAACACAATCCTTAAATAATTTATTTTTCAGGTTTTATATTAATAACATAAGGCTATCATAATAATAGCAAAAATTATAATCATATATCCAAAGAGTTATAAGCGTAGGTTTAATTTTTATTACCATTTCATTTTCCAAATTAGATTAAAAAGGAACAAGCTTAATTCACAACTTATTCCCTTTGTTTTATTCATATTATAATTTCATAAATTATACACCATTTTTCGGTTTATAGTGCGCAATTTACAGTTATGTGGTTTCCCACCTGTAAATTGTAAACTGCAACCTATAAACTGTAAATCGTCCCTATTCTTCTCCTAATTTAACATAACAATCTTTTTCATAAAAACTTATTCCATACTTTATAATTTTTTTGTATCCTTCACTCTTAAGCTCCAAGTCATAGCCTTTTTCTTTAATTTGCTCTAAAGCATCATCAGCCCTTTTTTCTAACTCATCAATATCTTTAGCTATTTTGAGGCAAAACCTCTTTTAGACACAGATTTTATAAATAAATCGCTACGTCCTGTTCCTCCCTCTCGGTTGGATTTTATAATATAATCATGCATATTTGCTAAGACACCAACTACAAAACCATGATAGGCATATATTGCTTGGCGAGATACGAGCTTAGCAGACTTTAAAGATAAATTAATTACAGGATACTGCCCCATATGAGAAACATAATTTTCTCCAGCTTCCATTATATTTAACCCTTCAAAAAGATAGCTATTATCCTTTTCACTATTTTCAAAGAAATATGGAAATTTATTTTCAATTGCTATCGTAATTATCTTTTTAATTTAAACACTTTATTCATATAAATCGTAAGCACCTTCAACTGCATGAATCAAATCTACTATTAATGAATTATATGGAGTAGGTACACCATATAG
>JAQSXU010000359.1 GCA_029256485.1 Clostridiaceae bacterium | reverse complement strand
TGAAAAAAATCAAAGTGTAGTTTATTCCTCGATAGCTCAATGGTAGAGCACACGGCTGTTAACCGTGGGGTTGTTGGTTCGAGCCCAACTCGGGGAGTTAATATTTCAATAAACATAAGTTAATTGGAATATTATGAATATTGACACAACGTCAAGATGTGGTATAATAAGTACTATGGCTCCATGGTCAAGCGGTTAAGACACCGCCCTTTCACGGCGGTAACAGGGGTTCAAATCCCCTTGGAGTCATTTTTGTTTTCTTAAAGAAAACGAAGCATTATTAATTGCTGACGTGGTTCATAGCTAAAAGCTTATTCATATTTGGCTCCATGGTCAAGCGGTTAAGACACCGCCCTTTCACGGCGGTAACAGGTTCGAGTCCGATCGTCGGCTTTTGGACCTTTAGCTCAGTTGGTTAGAGCAACCGGCTCATAACCGGTCGGTCCGGGGTTCAAGTCCCTGAAGGTCCATTGTTAAAATATTTGGCCTAGTGGCTCAGTTGGTTAGAGCGCCGCCCTGTCACGGCGGAGGTCGAGGGTTCGAGTCCCTTCTGGGTCGTTTATTATCATAATTTTGTTTAGTATTCATAATACTATATTTCCCTGGGATCTTAGCTCAGCTGGGAGAGCATCTGCCTTACAAGCAGAGGGTCATAGGTTCGAGCCCTATAGGTCCCATTCACATTTGATTAAGTAGACATAAGTTTGGAAATGCCGGCGTGGCGGAACTGGCAGACGCACAGGACTTAAAATCCTGCGGGCCTAATCGCCCGTACCGGTTCGATTCCGGTCGCCGGCATTTAAAAAGTTTTATATAAGTAATCCTTTATGTGCGTTTAGCTCAGCTGGATAGAGCGTCTGGCTACGGACCAGAAGGTCGGGAGTTCGAATCTTCTAACGCACGTTATTTCTAAAGATTAAAGAGTTTGTTAACTAATATTTTATAGTTGCTAGTTTGCATTATAAAATATTAAGGTAACAAACTTTTTTTGTTATATTACAGGCTATTACACCCTATGCATTAAAAACTCTGTTTACAAATCTTAATCAAATGTTAATTTTACGACTATTTACGAGCTTTAGAAACTATGGTAGAATAGTATTAATTTTTAGTTCCTAATTAATTTACCATATTATCTAAAATAGCTGGAATACTATTCAATATATCTTTTGGCAAAAAGCCAGAGGAGTTAGAGAATTCATCTATATATCAACTGTTTATGACCGAATTAAAATACAACAGATTGGAGGGATACTATGACAAAACTTGAATTTTTAGATACATTGCGAAAAGCACTCACTGGGGAAGTTCCAAATGCAGAAATTGAAAGCAATGTAAGCTTTTATGAGGAATATATAAACAAAGAGAGCAAAAATAATAGTGAGGAATATGTTTTAGAGCAACTTGGTAATCCAAGATTAATTGCAAAAACTATAATTGAAACATACCAGTTGTCTCATGGTCCTATCTATCACAATATGAAGAATACAGGTAATTTTAGTAAAGGGAATTATGAAGATGCATACAAGGAAAGTAATTCAGAAAATCAATACAATTCATCTTCTGAAAATAGAGTTAACGACGGTAGTAAATTTAACCGAGGATTTTACAATATTTCATTAACATTTTTTCAAAAATTGATTCTTACTGTGATAGTAGTATTAGTAATTGTACTTTTCATTTTTCTTGGTAGTATAATTTTACAATTATTTCTGACCTATGGTTTACCTATCCTACTTATTTACCTTATTATCAAATCATTTAGCCATCGCAGAAACTGAAAATAAGAAAACCAAATAGTAAATGGACAAATAGAACAAGTTAAACATAGAGTTTATCTATGATTGTATGTTCTATTTGTCTTTTTTTATAATAGGGATTAGAATTAATAGTAATAGTTTGATATTATATAATCGCTTTGATACTACATAATTGCCTTAACATTATATCATAGGTTTGACCTTATATCATAGGTTTTTCTTTATATAATTATATTTAAATATATGATTTTAGTTTATTTAATAAGTCAATAACTTCTTTTGATGCAGTATCTATATATTTTAATGTATTTTCTGCACCTGCAGTATCTTTATTATTATATTGATGGATGGCTTTTTTTGCAAGTTCATGAATTTTAGAATGTGGAATGTTTAATTGATCAAAAATTGTTTGCACATTTGGAGTATTAATATTCTGAGTTTGAATCCATTTTCCAAGACGACAAGTAAGATGTGTTCCAACGGCTGATTCATCTAGAGTGGCATTTCCTAATAACATATTGTAAACCCTCCATCTCCAAATTAAATGGTCACTAATGCAGATTTCAATCTGGGTGGAGCGATCAACAGAATCCAGATTAGTAAAACAAAGAATTCTAATTTCATCTACAATTTTTGAAATTTCATAGAATGCCTTCCCAGTTTTTATAGTTTCATCTTTTATAATTGAAGTCTTGTCATTTATAACCATTAAATTACTAGCCATTTCCTGAGCTGCAGCTGTCTGCTCTTCAACATTAGCCGATATTTCAGTAAAACTGTCTGTTATTTTAGACAGTATATTATTCATGTCGTTCATAGAAGATAAAGCATCATTAATATATGCTTTAGAACTATGGAATGAAGCAGTAGCATCATTTAATGCAATAGCTGCAGTAGAAATTTCATTAATAAGGTCAGCCACTGTCTTACGAATATCTTCGGCCTGAAATTTTGTACTCTCCGCTAGATTTTTAATTTCACTTGCCACTACACTAAATCCAGCACCGTGTTCTCCAGCCCTAGCAGCCTCAATGGAAGCATTTAAAGACAGCAGATTGGTTTGGTCAGCAACGTTTTTAATAATTCCTACCATATTATCAATTTTTTTGGTTTTCTCATTAACAAGTTCCATAGCGTTTTTCGCTTCGTAAGTTTTATCTATTATAGTATCGATTTTTTTAAATGATAAATTGATTTTTTCAATGGTCTCTTTAGAGGTTTCAACACTATCTTGGGTTCTTTTATAAGAATTTTGTACAAATACAGATACATCTTCTGTTGTTGCACTGAGTTCTTCACTACTTGCAGCAATATTTTCTACCATATGACTTTGTTGATTCACATCTGCTATTATATCTTTTACATAATCCAGCTGAGTCATATATTGAAGCAAATTATTTAGGTGTATTAATACTTCTGTACCATGAACATTTAATTTATCTAATTTATCTTGATAAGGCTGTAAAGAATTTTGATCTTCTGATATATCAACTATCTTGCCGCTTGTTTTTTTGACTTTAAGAAAATTCACCTTCATAATATTCCTCCATTAATCTTTGGTAGTGTTAATTTTTTATTAACTAATATTGTAAATATTTAATAAAAATAAATATAAAATCAGCTAAATCGACAAAATAACTGAATATTATTATCAATTATATGACAAAATAATAATTATGTAAATAGGTTTTATTGATTATGTAAATAGGTTTTATTGATTATGTAAATAGGTTTTATTGATTATATATAAGGGTTTTATAGTAATGTAAATATGTTATAAAATAATGTAAATATGCTTTAAATTAATTCAGATGGTAAAGTTGTAGTAGAAAAATAATATGACTAAAAATAATACCGCAAAGATATTAAAAGTTGAAGATATTAAGAAAAGAAAGTATTTAGAAAAGAAGAAATTAAAGAATAGGAAAATTAAGCAAATCAAAAAGGAAAACAAAAAAATAAAATTTTAGCGTCAAAAGAATATGATTTTAGAGTCAAAAAAAATACAAAGTGAAACGACCGCGAGGGGGAGCCAGGCGGTCGTTTCGATGAGGGGAGTATAAATAATTAATAAGGGGTTATATAGTGTGTAAGGAGAATCTATAAAGAAATCTCTTTAACACATCTATATTATAATACATAACACTATAGAATGCAATAATAAAAAAATATAATTTTTAAAAATTATTATGAATATTTTATACAAAATTAACAAAACACCCTGTTCCTATTCGTTAAGTAGTACACTACTAGTTGTATAAAATTGTTAAATTGATGAAAATTAAACAATAATTGTTACGAAAAACTGTGGAAATAATTTAAGATTATATTATGAATATAAATTTTATGACTTGCTTATAATATGTTTGTACCAAAAAACAAAACAATATGATTTCTTAGGAGGCATTATTATGGCTAATAATCGTTCAAGCAACTCTACACAGAATACTACTACAACTAGAAATGCAAATCAGAATAATTCAGGAAGAAACACTACACAAGATACTACAAGCAGAAATGCTAACACTGGTAGAAACACAACCCAGGATACAACAAGTAGAAACACTACTCAGGATACAACAAGTAGAAATGCTACTCAGGATACAACAAACAGAAATACAACCCAGAATACTACAACAAGAAATGCAAACACAAACAAAAATTATACAAGTGATACAACAGTAGATAGATACTAATATAAAGAGTCTCCAGGTTCTGGAGACTTTTTATATTACATAAGAGATTTCCTACTTAAGGTCCTACTTAAATAAAATTTTGTCTGTTTTTTATTGAAAACTAATAGTAAATTAAGTAAATAAAGTAAATAAATAAAGTAAATAAAGTAAATAAAGTAAATAAATAAAGTAAATAAAGTAAATAAAGTAACTACAACAATTACAGTAATTACAGTAATTACAGAATAAAGCTATAATGTTTAGAAACATTTGTATACGTCACACATTAACCTTTACTGAATATTATGATAAAGAAGTGAAGGTGATGCTTATGTCATTTGATTCTATTGCAGCAAAAGAAATTGAGAATTACCTAAGAGAGGGTATTGCCCGTGTCATTGATTTGAGAGAACCTTATCAATATAAAATGGGGCATATTCCAACTGCTATCAATATTCCTTATGAAGATTTCGAATATAATAAAAATAGGCTATCCAGAGAGGAAGAAATTATTTTATATTGCCAGCGCGGCGGTATTAGCCTGGTACTGGCAAGAGATTTAAGTAAGGAAGGTTATAAGGTTAAGAGTATTTATGGTGGTATCAATGCATATAGAGGCTATATAGAGAAATAATAAAAGAATGAGTTATGCGATTTGATTTACATTATAGTAAAAAATATGGTATAATTCAAAATACTGTATAAACTTTATATGAATTAAAAAGTCATGCATAAGTAAGCTTAACATTTTAGTTTTATGGAGTCTTCACTGACTTTTACTACTTTATTGCATGCAGATTGGAGCACTATTAAGATGAAGTATGAATTTATTGCACCTTGTCATTTTGGGTTAGAGAGTGTATTGAAAAATGAAATCGTAGATTTAGGTTATACTATCAGCCAAGTAGAAGATGGTAAAGTGAACTTTTTTGGAGATGAAAGTGCACTGGCAAGAGCAAATATATTTCTTAGAACAACAGAGCGAATTCTACTTAAGGTAGATAAATTTAAAGCTGAAACATTTGAAGAATTATTTGAAAAGACAAAAGCAATACAGTGGGAGAACTATTTACCTGCCAATGCTAAGTTCTGGGTTGCAAAAGCAACGTCAATTAAAAGCAAATTATTTAGCCCTTCCGATATTCAGTCAATTATTAAAAAAGCCATTGTGGAACGACTAAAGCAAGTATATAAAATTGACTGGTTTCCTGAAGATGGAAATGAATACCCTATTCGAGTTACTTTTATGAAAGATGAAATTACTATTGGAATTGACACTTCAGGAGAATCTTTGCATAAAAGAGGATATCGTAAGTTAACAAGTAAGGCTCCAATTACGGAAACCTTAGCAGCAGCACTTATTATGCTTAC
>JAQSXU010000358.1 GCA_029256485.1 Clostridiaceae bacterium | reverse complement strand
ATCTAAATATATTGAATAATTACTCCCACCATACTTATGAATCATTTCTTTCATTTCAGGCCACAAATTATTGTGTCTAATTTTATATTCATTTTCAAAGCCTTTATATAGCTTCATTTTAAAGCACTTTCTTTTTTTCATAGTCTTAGCCTCCACCTTATTAAGGTATAAATCTACACTTCATCTAAATAATAAATACATTTCTTAAAAATTATTTTAAATATGTAGGAATTAATATATGCACAAAATGCAAAACCAACAAATATCATAAACAAAACTGTAAAAGGAAAAACTATAATTATCCCAATGACAATTGAACTTATTAGTAAAATTGCAATACTATAAGGTAAATATTTCAAAGATAAAATAAATGCTTTCTTAAGCGTATCTTTAATTGTATTATTAAAACTTGATAAAATAGGAAAAATATATATTTCAGTGAATATGAATAATAGAGCTACAAATACCATAATACTTACTGTAATATATCCAGCTATGGATTTAAATTGTATCCAAAATGCTAAATTCACTCCCATTATAAGAAAAATAAATAGTATACCAATCCAAATAATCGTAGCCTTCTTAAAATTATTTTTGAATGCTTTGAAAAAATTCTTAAACAAATATCCTTCTGTTTCATCAACCAGCTTTAAGGTTGTATCATACAAAGCCGTAATTGCTGCTCCCATGGTAATAATAGGCATACTACAAATTATCCAAAGAAAATTTAAAATCATAAGATCTGAAATTCTACTCATAAATCTAAAAAACATATTATTGGGATTAAATAAACTATTTATATTCAATATAATCACTCCTAAAATTCTTGATAATTTTTCACTTTAACCTTTTACTCCAGTTGCTGCAATTCCTTCTACAAAAAATCTTTGCAATGCTATGAATATAATTAGTACTGGTATTAGAGAAATTAATGATGCTGCCATTATAAGTGAATATTCTGCTGAATATTGAGATATAAACATTCTAAGTCCCACTTGTATAGTCTTTAATTTCTCAGAATTAAGATAAATTAATGGTCCCATAAAATCATTCCATACACCTACAAATGTAAATATTGTTAATGTTGATAAAGCAGGTTTTGATAGTGGTAACATTATATTTGCATAAATTTTGTACTCACTATATCCATCAATTCTAGCTGCTTCCATTAAGGAATTTGGTATTGACATATAGAATTGTCTCATTAAGAATACACCAAAAGCTGAAAATGCTTGTAGTAAGATTAATGCTAAATGAGTATCATTTAAGTGCAATCCTCTCATCATTATAAATTGTGGTACCATGTATACTTGCCAAGGTATAGCTATTGTTGCAATATATGCCAAGAATAATACATCCTTAAATTTGAAATCTAATTTTGAAAATGCATAAGCTGCAAAACTACTAGTAAATAATTGTAAAAGTGTAATAATAACTGTTAGCTTTGTTGTATTAAAAACAAAAGTTGCCAATGGAATCTTTGTCCATATATCTATATAATTCTGCCAAACTGGCTTACTTGGTATCCATTCAAATGGATATTTAAAAACATCTTTATTTAATTGTAATGATGCAGATACCATCCATACAAAAGGTATTAGCATTAACATGGCAAGAGCAATAAGCATTATATAAATTAAAATTTTTGAAATCAATTTTTTTTTCTTTTTATTCATTATATTAACCTCCTGTTCTTATATGGTTATATTACATATAACTAACCCATTTCTTTTCTCCTCTAAATTGGATTATGGTAACTGCTAGTACAATCAAAAATAGTACCATAGACATAGCACTAGAATATCCGTAAGTGAAATCTTTAAATGCGGTATTATATATATGATATACTAAAACCATTGTAGAACGCCCCGGTCCTCCTTGGGTCATCATATAAACAAAATCAAATACTTTAAAACAAGAAATTGTGAGCATAATGCTAACAAAGAAAGTTGTTGGTGTTAACATAGGCAAGGTAACATTTCTAAATTTTTGCCATGAATTTGCTCCATCTAAACTAGCAGCTTCATATAACTCTGATGGAATACCTTGAAGTGCTGCTAAATATATTACCATATAGTATCCCATACCTTTCCATATGCTAACAAATATAATCACAGGCATAGCCCAAGTAGTTGAAGAAGTCCAACCTGGTGGGTTTGCAACTCCCATTGATGTTAAAAAGCTATTTACAATCCCCATAGTTGGATTAAAAATCATATTCCATACTACAGCTATAGCTATTAATGAAGCTACATAAGGAAAAAAGAATACAGTCCTAAAGAAATTTCTTGCGAAAATCTTTTTATTTAATAAAATTGCAATTCCAAGAGAAGCTATTAATGTAAGTGGTACAGTTCCTATAGAATATACAATTGTATTTACTATTGAAATCTTAAATGTTGTATCTTGAAATAAATGTTTAAAGTTATCTAAACCTGCAAATGTAATAGGATTAGATCCATCCCAATTAAGGAAGGCTAAAGCAAAGGCAAAAATCATCGGTATCAGTGTAAAAATAGCAAATCCTAAGAAATTAGGAAGTATAAAAGAATATGCAATTAAATTTTTCTTAAATTCCTTTTTTGAAAATTTATGTGCTTTTTTATCTTTTATATTCATTTCAGCTTTTATTTCCATAACAAGCGCTTAGCATGTGCTAAGCATATCCCCCCTTTATTATTTTATATAATCTTTTGTTAAAATTAAGGGGTCATATTTTTCTTGACCCCTTTTTTATATACTATTTATCTAATTCTTCTGAAACACGTTTACTCATTTCTTT
>JAQSXU010000098.1 GCA_029256485.1 Clostridiaceae bacterium | reverse complement strand
TAAAGAGGTGAAAAAAATGAGAGAAGGCATACATCCAGAATACTACCATGATGCTGTAGTTAAGTGTGCATGTGGAAATACTTTTATTACAGGTTCTACACAAAAAGAACTTAAGGTTGAAATATGTTCTAAATGCCACCCATTTTTCACTGGCAAGCAAAAGATACTAGATGCTGGTGGAAGAGTTGAAAAGTTTATGAAGAAATTCAACTTATCAGAAGAAAAATAAATCCGTATGATAAAACTCGATCTTTTAAGATCGAGTTTTTTTCATTTTATCTATTTGTCTTTTGTTTACCTAAGTTCATCTTTGAAACTAGAGAAACAAATTCAAAATTATTTCTTGTTTTAGACAACATATTAATTAAATCTTCAGTAATATTTTCTACATTGCTTTCATCATAAAGGAGTGTTCTAATATTATAGGCTGCCTCCCTTTCATCATTGTCCTTAAACAACAAATCATCTTTTCTTGTTCCAGATTTATATACATCTATGGCAGGGAAAATTCTTCTTTCCTGAAGCTTTCTGTTAAGATGAACCTCCATATTTCCTGTTCCCTTAAACTCCTCAAAAATCATATCATCCATTCTGCTTCCTGTTTCAATTAAAGCAGTGGCTAAAATGGTTAAGCTTCCGCCTTTTTCAATATTTCTTGCTGCTCCAAAAAACTTCTTTGGCATCATTAAGGCACCTGGATCAAGCCCTCCTGAAAGTGTCCTTCCTGTAGGAGTAATTGTTAAATTGTATGCTCTTGCTAATCTGGTAATACTATCAAGTAAAATAATTACATCCTGCCCTTGTTCAACCATCCTTTTTGCTCTTTCTAATACCATATAAGCAACTTTTGTGTGATGATCTGGTTCCTCATCAAAAGTAGAATAGATAACCTCACCATTTATTGACCTTTGCATATCTGTCACTTCTTCAGGTCTTTCATCAATAAGCACCACAATAAGCTTTACTTCCTGGTAGTTTCTAGTAATACTTTGAGCAATCATTTTTAAAAGTGTAGTCTTTCCTGCCTTTGGTGGGGCCACTATAATTCCTCTTTGTCCCTTTCCTATTGGTGAGATAATATCCATCATTCTCATGGATAACTCTTCCTTGTTTGTCTCTAATCTTAATCTTTCATTTGGATATACTGGAATTAAATTTTCAAAAGGTGTCCTTCCAACAGCTCTTTCTGGATCTTCACCATTTACTTTCTGAACATAAAGTAATGCTGGAAATTTTTCTCCTTCTTTTGCTATTCTAATTTTACCTTCTACCTTATCACCTGTTTTCAAATTAAACCTTCTAATCTGTGAAGGTGACACATAAATATCCTCTGGTCCCGAAAGGTAATTCTTTCCTCTCAAAAAACCGTAGTTGTTATTTTCTACAATCTCTAATACCCCGTTTGCAGTCTCAGAATCATTTATCATTTCTTTTAACTTTTCTTTTTTTTCTTCGTACTTTAATTGAGTATCTTCAATATTACTTTTCTTTTCACTTTCCTGTACCTTTTCTACTGTTTCGGTTTTAACTGTTTCATTAATATCATTATTTACTTTCACTTCCACTTTGGGAATTATTTTTTCGCGCAAAACAACACCATCTTTTTCTATGCTAATTGGTGATATTTCCCTAATCTTTTCAATTAATTCATTTTTTCTAAATTTGGACATATTTTTAATTGCCAAACTTTTAGCTATTTCTTTTAATTCTGAAAGAGTCATCTCTTCCAATTCTTTATTCACTAATTTTACACCTCACATTAAACTTATAACTACTTATGTAAATAAAAGGGATTTCATTAAGAAGTGCATAAGAAAAGTATATTTTATATTAGATTATACCCCATTTTATGTTTTTAATCCATAAAATTATTGACAAAACTAAAATCCCATAGCTTTTCTATGGGATTTTGGTTTGGAATTTTGATTATTGTTTGGAATTAATGGTTTTGTTTTACACCTAGCAAAACGTTTTCAAATACAAATTACATGATTATATTACACTATAGTCTTAAATATGTCAATAAGTTTATCCTTATATCATGGCAAATAACTTTTTATTTACTTCATTGTACCTTTTTACTCTATTAAGAACATTTTTATTATTTCCTATATAAAATAGTGGAACTCCTAAGGATTCACAACCACCAACTAAAATGTTTCTATTTAGAACATCATTAATGGAATATTTATAAAAATGATAACAGTCACATATAGGGCATTTTACTTTTATTATCATTTCCCTGTTTTTGTTAATTGTAACCTTAAATGGAGTGAAACAACTATTTAAATCTTCTATATTAAATATTGAAAAATTTCTCAATCTATACTGTCCATAGTAGTTCTTAACTGCTATACTCAATTCAGAATTAATCAACACTTAGTTCCACCTCCAGAATAATATTTATTAATTTAATAAAATCTATAATATATTATTCTATAAATCTCATTAAAATCCTGCTAAAAAAGCTATGTTTTAAATAAACACTTAAAACACAGCTTTTTAAATTACATTCTATTATGTTCTAGGGATGCCTTAATAAAATCTCTGAATAATGGGTGTGGTCTATTTGGTCTTGATTTAAGTTCTGGATGAAATTGAACCCCTACAAACCATGGATGATCTTTAATTTCTACAATTTCAACTAATCTTTCATCTGGACTAGTTCCTGATAAAATTAATCCGGCATCAGTTAACTGCTTTCTAAATTCATTATTAAACTCATATCTATGTCTGTGTCTTTCATAAATTATTTCTTCTCCATAAGCCTTATATGAATTAGTATCTTTAGAAAGTTTACAAGGATATATTCCTAATCTCATGGTTCCACCTTTATCATCAATATCCTTTTGTTCTGGCATTAAATCTATAACTGGATATTTTGTATCAGGGTCTATTTCTGAAGTATGAGCATCCTTAAAACCTAAAACGTTTCTTGCATACTCAATAACTGAACACTGCATGCCAAGGCATATACCAAAAAATGGTACATTATTTTTTCTAGCATAATTAATAGCTTCAATTTTACCCTCTATTCCTCTATCACCGAATCCGCCTGGGACAAGTATTCCATCTACATCTTTTAACATTTCCTCTACATTTTCACTATTTACATTTACAGCATTTATCCATTTAATTTCAACGTTTGAGTCATTTGCATATCCACCGTGGTTTAATGCTTCTACAACTGAAATATATGCATCATGTAATTCTACATATTTTCCAACTAGTCCTATAGTTACTTTATTGGTTAATTTCTTTATTTTATTAACCATATTGATCCACTCATTATTATCAATTTCATTGCACTTTAAACTTAACTTTTTACAAGCTAAAGTATCTAATCCTTCTTCATGAAGCATTAATGGTACTTCATATAAATTTTCTGCATCTAGGTTTTGAATTACTGCATCTTTATCTACATTACAAAATAGTCCTATTTTGTCCTTCATTTCATTGGAAATAGGTTTTTCAGATCTGCAAACAATAATATCTGGCTGTATTCCAATTCCTCTTAGTTCCTTTACAGAATGCTGAGTTGGTTTTGTTTTTAGTTCTCCTGATTTTCCAAGATAAGGTATTAATGTAACATGAATAAAACATACATTCTCTCTTCCAACTTCATATTTTATCTGTCTTATTGCTTCTAAAAATGGAAGAGATTCAATATCTCCAATTGTTCCTCCAATTTCAGTTATTACTACATCTACATCTCTTTCTTTAGCTACCCTATACACTCTTGATTTAATTTCATTAGTAATATGAGGTATTACCTGTACAGTTCCCCCTAAGTAATCACCTTTTCTTTCTTTAGTAATTACTGACCAATAAATTTTTCCTGTGGTAACGTTGCTATTTTTACTCAAATTCTCATCTATAAATCTTTCATAGTGTCCTAAATCTAAGTCTGTCTCTGCACCATCATCTGTTACAAAAACCTCTCCATGCTGATATGGGCTCATAGTCCCTGGATCTATATTTATATATGGGTCAAATTTCTGTATTGAAACCTTTAGTCCTCTATTTTTTAATAGTCTGCCAAGTGATGCGGCTGTAATGCCTTTACCTAATGATGAAACTACTCCTCCAGTAACAAAAATGTATTTAGTACTCATGTGCTCCTGCTTTAATAACTATTAAAACAGTTTTCACCTCCTGTTTAATATATTTGGCCTTAAACAACTTATAAATCATGTTGACAATTATTATAAAACCTTTTATAATAGATATTACCCTATAAATAGAATGGTATTTTTGTGTTTAAAAACATATTAAATATATTAACACAGTTTTTAAATTAGTGCTATACTTTTTTTGTTTTTTTGATAAAAATCTATTTATATTTTTCCATAATGTTTTCTGCTTGAAAATACATATCTCTAATTCTTTTATTTATTAGCATCTTTTCTTCAGCTTTTCTTACATTGGTGGTTATTTTTTTCTTACTGCTTATTAAAAAGTCTCTATTTAAATTTTCTAGATTTATACAGTCATATTTTTTTAAAAGCAAAAAGAGAATATATTTACATTCCTTATCCTTCATAATCTTCATCAGTTCACTATTACTTATCCCCTTATACTCACACAAAATATTTATTATTCTTTTATAAATATTTTCTTTATTTTTAAAATCATTCATAAAGCACCTCTAAAAATTGGAATGAATATGTATTTCCTAATGCTAATACTACCCAAATAATATATTTTTAAACCTAAAAACTAAACTATAAAATAATCAGGTCAGCATACATTAATTAGAATATTGTATACCAGCCTGATTATATTAATTTTCATTAGGTTTAATGTTTATTTTAAGAACCGTTTTTATAGGTTTTTGTCCTACAATACTCAAATCATAATTAACAGTTACATCTCCTCCATTTTCATTAACATCCACATCTAAATCACTAGTCTTAATTTTTAATTGCAAAGTTCCAAATGGAGTAGTATACATAGAAACATTTTCTTCTTTTTTATAGAATTCCATCTTAGTGCTTGTACTTCCGATTCTTATTAGGGACACCTTATTATCTTCAATTTTAAGCGTTGTAGTAGTGCCCTTCATTCCAGATATTTCCGTTTCCTCATATACAGCATAGTACTTTTCTTCCTTCTTGAAAAAATTCCCCGGAGTCACTACTTCAACAATTTCATCATCAATCTCTTCATTAATTTGCTTGCTTGAAACAGTAATAATTGCTTTTTTCTTCATAATAGAATCTACCTTTCTAGAGTACTTATTATATAAGGTATTTATTCAATTCATCCTCTGAAGCGGCTTCTGTAATGATGTGTTTGTTTAAGTCATGATTAAAATACCCATATTTTACTTTTATATTACTTTCGTCCTTGCCTTTACAATACCTTGCTGCTATTCTTGCTGCAATCTTAATATCATTTTCCCCTGGTTCTCCTATTATTATTATATTTGACCCGCTGTAATCTTCTGAACAGAATAATAAATCTCTTTCATTTAGGAATTCTTTTATTTCATTCCCTTCGTCTCCAGTTCTAGTAGATACAGCCTTAGCTTTTTCTGATAATCTAAAGTGTCTTCCTATTTTTAACAGCTGCAGTTCTCTTTCTTCTGGATTCTTATTATATTTTAATAAGTCAAATAACCTTTTTGCATAATTAGGTTCAGTTAGTTTGCATCCTCCTGCTGGAGATGGGTAATCCTTAATTCCCCACTTCTCTGCAAGCTCCATCTGTATTTTTCTGGTTCTTCCTTTAATATCTAATAGCTTTTCTCTATCTACTAAACCATCCAGTTCCATTTGAGTTGGTTCTATTGTTTTTGCACATAGGGGTCTTAAAATTTTGTCCCCAAATCCAGATTCATTTTTAACCACATCAAGACTTGTTTTATTTTGTGACATTGGCCTTTGATTTAGAACCTCTCCTGTAATAATAAAATCTGCTTTGTATTCATCAAGAAGCTTTCCAGAATACCTCATCATCATAGCATGACAGTCTACACATGGGTTAATATTTTTCCCATATCCATGTTTTGGATTCTTAACCATTTCAAAATGCTTCTTAGAAAAATCCACTACTATTAAAGGTATATCTATTTGTTCAGCCATTCTTTTAGCATTCTTTTCTCCAAAAAAATAAGATTTGAAGCATACACCTATAACCTCTATACCTTGATTCTTAATTAATTTTGCAGCTAGTGTACTGTCTAATCCGCCTGACATCATTGCTAACGCTCTTGTCATTTAAAATCACCCTTCTATATAATTACTTTAAATTATTGCTGTAAAAAATAATATTTTCTATATGATATAGTTTATTTGTTTTTATATTTTTTCGCAACTATTTTATGTAAACTATAAAAAGTATAAGGAAAATTTAATACTATTGTCCTTATACTTTTTATTAATTAAGCTTAATTAAGTAAATTTCTACATAGTTAGCTGACCATTTGGTGTATTAATTATTTGTACAATTCTCTGCTCGTATCCCGTTTCTGCATTAATGTACACTTTGAAATTATCATTATTATAAATGCCGGAATATTCATAGCATAATACTTCCTTATTGGTTTCTGTTGGTATTACCACTAACTTAACTGAATTTATTTTTAGTCTTTTCCCCACCTTGGTTCTAGCTTGTTCTTCAGTAATTTTAGGAGAGCTTAATTTTCTGTTATCTATATGAGATATCAAATACTTTTCTGATTCAATTCCAACAATATCTCCATTATCTAATGCAACTTTTAACTTTATCTGATCTGGATACATAATAATATTATCTTGTTTATAAACAAAGCTTATCACAGCAATATTACCATAGTTTAATATATAAATTGGATTCATATTCTTGTAGCCTATGCTATTTAAATACTTTGTTCCAACATCCGTAGCTTTAGAGGTGTCTATCTTTGGCTGTCCAACTGATCTACTGTCAAGCAAATATATTACCTTACCGCCTCTTTTACTTATTTCGCAAATAATAGAGCCCTTTTTATTATCTCTTCCCTTAATTTTAACGTCAAATCTATAAGAGCCAATCTTTGTATTACTCTCATCAGCTTTATAATCTACACTGCTGACTTTGTTTTTGCCTATTATATTCACAGCAGCTTTTTTCCCATCCTCTAGCGAGATTAAATTTTGTTCATTTATTCTAGGGTTAATATCTAAATTATTATCAGAAAATGGCCCATCGTAAATTAATGATGGATATTGAGCAATTTGTTTTTGTATCCCCGTAAATTTATCAGATACCAGCTGGCCATCTTGCTTAGCAAGAACTCCAGTAACCTTTTTTCTTATTTCGCCCCACTTTATATTTCCTCGGTTTATATTTGATGAAATATTATTTAATTGTTCTTCTAAAGCAAACGATTGTTTTTTTAGTCTTTCTATTGAAGCATAGTCCTGTTCTGTCAACTGTTTCCCTTCAGAAGCAGCTGTGCCCAAAGTATAACAGAAATCTCCAATCTGCGAAAGAAATTTACTGCTGTTTGCTGAAACTTCTTGAGGAATTGGAAGGGAATTAAGTTTATCATTTGCCATGGATGCATTCCTAAATATCTCCTCAAATACTACTATACTTTGTTCCCTTGATCCAACAACACCAGACTTTGCTAGGTTAACTCTAATATTTTGAACAGAATTTATTAATTCAAACATATTCTTACTATATTCGGATTGTAAATAATTTCTATAATCTGTTCTCTCTAAAGTCATTAATATAGCAAACGTACTTGAAAATACTACTATTAATGTTACAATTGCAGTATAGATGATTCTCTTTCTTGTAATCTTCATAATAAATTTCCCTCCTTTGTCAATAATATTATCTGTATTTATTTCTTTCATTATTCCTGCTAATCAATAATAGTTGTTGATTGTATATATATTTTTTTAAATTTTAAATTCAAGTATTAATTTTTTCTTAATTATTTTTTTATTTTGTTTATTAAAATATCTATATCCTATATAATGTTATTACGTTGGGAATTTATTTACTTTAACTATTATTAATCAGAAGGTGATCAAAATGAAAGCACTTATATTATCAGTATCTGCTGGCGGAGGTCATACAGGCGCCGCTGAAGCAATAAAAAAATATATTTTATTAAACGAACCTGAGTCCGAAATAAAGGTAATAGATACCCTTAGATATATAAATCCCATAATCGATAAAGTTGTCATCGGAAGTTATTTGAAATCATTGAAAGTAACCCCCTCCCTCTTTGGGAAGTTATACGATTACTCTGAAAATGACTTTGGAATTGCCACATTAAGCAATAAAATTAATGAAGTTATGACATTTAAATTATTACCATTGATAGAGGAATTCTCTCCTGAAATAATTTTTTGCACTCATCCATTTCCCATAGAAATGATGTCAATATTAAAGGGGAAAAGTAAAACTGGCATACCTGTAATTTCAATACTTACGGACTATGCATCTCATAGTTTTTGGCTTCATCCTCATATTGATGCATATGTGGTTTCAAACTCAGATATGATTGTAGACATGGAATCCAAGGGTATTTCCAAAGATACTATCCATAGTTTAGGAATACCGGTAAATCCAAGCTTTTATGAAAAGTTTAATAGAAATGACACATTGGCTGAACTAGACCTAGATCCAAGCATATATACTATTTTAATAATGGGCGGCAGTCTCGGAATGGGTAAAATTGCTGAGGTATATGAACAATTAACATTAGTTCATGAACAGATACAAATTATAATAATTACTGGCAATAATAAAAAACTTTATTCTACTTTAACTGATCTAAGCAAGAGTTCCTTTCCCCAAACTAGAACCAGAATAATTGGATTTACAGATAAAGTAAATAAATATATGCAGGCCAGCGATTTGCTATTAACAAAACCAGGTGGTTTGACCATAACTGAAGCACTCAGCTGCAACATACCATTAGGTTTATTCTCACCTATACCTGGACAAGAAGAAAAAAATGCCGAATTTTTGTTAAAACATGATTTAGCAATTAACTTAAATGATATAGATAATTGCCATGAGGTAATTAATAATTTATTAAAGTCTAAAAATAAACTTGAAGAGTTAAAAAAGAATTGTGCTAAATATTCAAATCCAAATTGCGGAGATGATATATATAATTTAGCAAAATCATTAATAAAAAATAAAAACAGCATAAAAAATCCAATATAGTAAACTATACTGGATTTTTTATTTTATTGATTATATCTAATATTTTAAATCTTATTTGAATTTTATTTTTATTGGTGTTATCAATAGTACTATATTCTTCTGGGGTTAATACTGTTCTCATTTCTCTTTCAGTTTCTTTATATGATACTTCCCCTTTGCTAATATCAACAAAGCACAATGGTGGGAACATCACACACCACCAGTTTTGGCCTTTGGCTTCACCTATCATTATTTTATATGCTTCATAATTACCTTGAGGTAATGTAATATTCCCATAGGTTTTTATAGGGAAATTTTCTCTGATAAAACTAGAATTTATGCTATAGTTATAACCATTTGACTTGACAACTTGTGCTGCTATTTTCTTTATTTCATTATCATTATTTTTAATAATTGTTCTGGATTCATCAATGCTTTTTGATTTACTTAGCTTTGGTGATATATATGCAAGAACTTTATCCCTTATTTTTAGCTTTAATGCTTGATCCTCCACTGTATCACTATTTGCAATAATATGAAATCTTATTAGCTTGTCTGATAATTCACTTTGACTAATAACTTTATTATTCCTATAAAAAAGTGAAAATATAACTAAAACACTAATTAATAGGCAAATTACTTTTTTCATCTTTATAAACCCCCATTATAATTACAATTTGCTTAATATATATTCTTGCCAATTGTTTTAGTTATATTCACGCTACTCACAATTATTTTACAACTCCAACTCTTCTTATTTTCGTTGTAACAAATACATTTACTTCAGAGTTTTTATAAACTGCATCCCAGTTGTTTCCCAATTGTCTCCATATAAATGGATGATACTTTTCTACATTTTCTCTAAGACCTATAACGTCTATCCCATTCTCCTTTTGGGTTATTTTTATAATATCCTGAAACTCTTTACTAAGTGATTCGTTAAAATTTTCTTCCAGATCTTTAATAAAACTATTATTAAAAACCTCTTTTCCAGCATAATATTCCTTGACTTCACCTTCAATGGTTGAATAAATATTAAAAATTAATTTATCTCCTTCCCTGGAGGTTTTTATTTTTGTATTAATATTTGATATTGAAAAATCAACAGGATGCCCTTCTATAAATACTACCTTTTTACCTCCGCTTACCTTTCCCCTTAAAAATTCTATATCAGAATACTCCCTTGCAGTTAAAAATCCCTTAAGAGTATAGTCCTTTATCATTGCTACTCCCTGTAGATTCATTTCCTTTTTATCTCTATCATATGTTATATAAGGAATTATAGCATTACCATTTGAACTTAAACTTTTAAGGAGATCATCCAGTGTTAATACTCTTATAGAACCAAACTTTGCATTATTCTCCATTAATCCATTTAAATAGCTTTCTATATTTTTCTCCATTTTAGGCTTATACTTTAAAAATTGCTCAATATCTCCTTCCACCACAGCTACCAGCATAGTTCTATTAATAGAAGGCTGTCTTTGCAAATAGTCTACTATTTCCTTTACTGTATCAGAATGCTGTAATACATTTTTATTAATAGCCAATAATTTAAGATGCCCAAAACTTATGCTTCTGCTGCTTTTATTTGTTGCCCTTGAAACAGCATCCTGCAGTGAATATGCTTCTACATTTATATAATTTGTTTCTGCAGTTCCTCCCTTTTGAGGAGTTAACTCACTGATATTAGGATATGCATAAGTGACTTTAAGTTTCTTAAACTCAATTTCTTGAAATGGATCACCTTTTTCAAATTTCTTTAATGTATTTGTTTTTGAAATATCCTCTCCTACATCGATTCCAATTGTAGAAATAAAAACCCTTTTATCTATTTCAATTTTATCCCAGCATGCAGAAAGTATGATAGGTATTATACATAATATAACTATTAATCTCTTTAGAGTTATTTTCCACCCCTTTACCTTTTATTTTAGTAATTATAAGTAAAAGCAATGGGATACACACTACATTTATAAAAAATAAAAGCGGAAGTACCCAATTTGAAATAAATTCATTTTCTGCAACATTACTAGGGTATAAAGATGTTGCATATATAAATGGAATTAATAATAAAACTGCTATTTTATTATTCCTGATTTTAAATGTATTTTTCAATATGTCTGCAGAAAAATAATACCCACTTGTAAATGTTGTAAAAAAGAAAAATATCCAAATAGATAGTACAATTCCATCCCATCTTTCAATAAATGCTCCTTGAATATTTATTGACTTTATCATGGTTATTACCGGCCAAACTAATATTTTTGCTTGTTCTTTTGTAAATACTGCAATAACAAGCAACGTTATTACAGTGTAGAATATAGTAATAAAAAAAATGCTGTTAACCAGTGTTTTTCTAATTTTATCTCTGGATTTTAAAAGCGGCAGTACTAAAAATATTATTTCTATACCTTCAAATCTATTTATTGTTCTTATGGTGCCTGTAAAGTAATTTATTGGTTTTTCACTTAATACCGGCAGTAAATTGGTAAAGTCAGCCTGGTACAGAGAGAATAGAAATATTATAGAAGTTGGAATGAATATTATCCAAAATGCTGCCTCATTAAATTTAATCAATACATTAACTTTACTGCTTACTAAATATATAGCAGCCAAAATTGTAATTGCAGTTAAAAATTCGGTTGGAGTATTCTCAAGTAAATACATCTTTATTTCCTCAATAAACCCTCTCATGCTAAGTGATATATTTAAAATAATAAATACTACCATGCTAAGTTGAAATATGCTTCCTATGAACCTTCCTGCATTATTTATGCAAATCTCCGAAAAGCTGTTAAAATTATTTAATAAAATCAATTTATATATACATAGAATTAATAATAAACTTATTAAACCGCTGACTATTGTAATTAACCATCCGTCATTGCCAACATAATTAGCCAGTTCTCTTACATATGAAAATGCTCTTACTCCAATTACAACAACTATTACAGTGGAAAACAAGCCGAAATCCTTAATGGTTCTACTATTATCCAACTTTTACCCTCCTTGCATACATCATTTTTGTCTTATTTTATCCTTGGTTTTCATATATCCTGGACGTGTTTTAAAGTAATTAAAGGGCATCCTTATGTAAACATCCTTAAAATCACTAATATCTGGATTTACAACAGGTGCTAAATATGGTACTCCAAAACTATTTAACTTTACAAGATGTATCAAAAGTAAAATAAGAGATAATACTATTCCATAAAGTCCTATTATTGCAGCTGCAATAATCATGAGAAATCTTATTAACCTGAATGCTGATGCAATTTCATAATTTGGTGTTGTGAAACTTGTAATTGCTGTTACTGAAACAATAATAATCATTATTGGGCTTACAATTCCAGCACTTACAGCAGCCTGCCCTATAATAAGACCACCCACAATACCTATAGTAGATCCAATGGGTTTAGGAAGTCTTACTACTGATTCTATTAGCAAATCTAAACTTATCTCCATTATTATAGCCTCTACAAATGCAGGGAAGGGAACTCCCTCCCTTGAAGCCGCAATAAAATATGCCAATTTTGTTGGTATTATTGAAGGATGAAATGATGTTACGGCCACATATAGTGCTGGAAGAATAATAGCTAATATTGCAGAAAACAGCCTGATTATTCTCATGGCAGATCCAAAAATCCATCTTTGGTAATAGTCATCTGGGGATTGAAATAGACCGGGAAGAGTAGCAGGTACTATTACTGAAAATGGTGAATTATCGACTAGTATAGCAACTCTGCCTTCATATAACGCAGCTGCAACCACGTCTGGTCTTTCTGTGCTTTGAGTTTGCGGAAATAATGACCACTTGCTGTCCTGTATCATTTGTTCTACATATCCGCTGTCTAGGACAGCATCAATATTTATTTCCGATATTCTATTATTTAAATCTTCAAGGATAGTTTTATTAACAATATCATCTATGTACATAACTACAACATCAGTTTTAGATCTTACTCCAAGTTTCTTAGAAACCATTTTTAAACGGGTGTCCCTTATTCTTCTTCTAACAAGAGCTGTATTAAATCTTATGGTTTCAGAAAAGCCATCTCTTCCTCCCCTAACAACAGTTTCTCCGGATGGCTCCGTAATGCCTCTTGCAGGCCAGAACCTGGTGGAAATTACATAGCATTCCACCAGCCCGTCAATGAATAATAATGTATCCCCAGACAAAACAGAATCTATTCCTTCTGATAATTTTGTTGCTGCTTTAATATCAGATACCGTTAATATTTTATCTTTTAATTCATTTACATTTTCAACATTATTTATATTGCCGTTGTTATCCATTAAAGTTTCCAGTACAAAATTATCAATTAATATCTTGTCTGCCATGCCATCAATATATACGATTAAGGCCTTTGTATTACACACTAAAAAATCTCTGTATACAATATCAGAAGCATCTGTAAATAATTTTTTTAAATATGAGGTATTTTCACTGACACTTACAGATATTTCTTCTCTCACTTGTTCCTTCATAGTAATTCATATCCCCTTAATAATCCATTTTATATTGTGTGTATTATTTTAAATCCTAGGTTATTTTTATCTTTTATTTAGTTATTTATTCATAGGTGAAAACCAATAAAAAAGAGGATTAAACTCTTTATAAAGTTTAATCCTCTTTTTATACTGTTCTTGTAATATATACTTCTTTGAATTTCTTTTTCATTAAATCATAACAGTTCTGAGCATACATCATATTATCAAATAAGGCAAATACAGTTGGACCGCTTCCGCTCATAAGTGCCCCAAGTGCCCCAGCATGAAGCATTTGTCTTTTTATCTCTGCAATTATCTTATATTTTCTTACAGTAACATTTTCTAAAACATTTTTTAAATTATTTCCAATAAATTCTAAATCATTTTCTTCCATAGCCTTAATTAGATCCATGGTTCTTGGATGTTTAGCTATTTTATTAATGTCAAGTCTTGAATATACTTCTTTTGTTGATACTCCAAATGGTGGTTTAACTAATACCATTATTTTATTTTTAAATGGACTAAGCTTCATTATTATCTCTCCAATACCTTCACAAAGGGATGTTTCCCCAAATACACAGTACGGCACATCTGCACCAATTTTTAGTGCCAGTGCCATGAGATCTTTATCTGAAACATCAGGTTTATAAATATCCCTCATTCCCCTTAGGACAGCAGCTGCATCAGTACTTCCTCCTGCTAATCCAGCACAAACTGGTATATTCTTTTTTATATATATTTCTACACCTTTTTCTACTTTGTATTCATTTATAAAAAGTTCTGCTGCTTTATATGCTAAATTTCTATTATCTAATGGAATATAGGCTTTATTACAACCTAATTTAATTTCAGAGTCAATTGAATTAATACTGATTTCATCAAACAAGTCTATATTTTGCATTATCATTTTTAATAAATGATAACCATCTTCTCTTTTGCCAACAACATCAAGAGAAATATTTACTTTGGCATAAGCCTTTATTAACATTTTATTCCTCCAGTAAATTTAATTATAATAACCTTAATATTTAGTATATTATTTACACCTAAATAGTATAATACATAAAAAAAGATATAGCCATATCTTTATGGCTATATCTTTAATTTTTATTTTAGGAAAGAATTATGCAAAATTAGCTAAGTCCTTTTTAATTTTCTCACTCTTTGCATTTATCAACTTTAGTAAGGGTTCATATTTTTCAAAGAAGGTAATTATCAAATCATTTTCATTTCCATTATCAATGGCTTCATTTAAAGCTTGCTCTTCACTTATTATTATCTTTATTTTATTTTTATCAAAACCAGTACTAAGCACCCCTTGCTTCAATAATTCAGCGATTTCACCACATTTTCTTCCCCTCTTGTCTTGGTCTTCCTTTATATATATATAATCAAAATTATTTGCAGCAATTCTGCCTACCTCTAATACACTGCTATTAGTCCTGTCTCCAGGCACTCCGATGACTCCAATAAGCTTATTATGAGGAATTTTTTTTGCACCCTTCAATACTGCCTTATATCCTTCAATGTTATGTCCGTAATCTAATATTACCTTTAAATCCTGTACCTCATAAATATTAAATCTTCCCGGATTACATTCCTCATTCCCATAAAAACTCTTTAGTCCAGATTTAATAACTTCCTTATCTATTCCCAGACCAATTAATGCTGCACAGGCTGCCATTGCATTTTCACTATTGTATTCTAATATTCCCCCTAATGTCATTGGTATTTCATTGATTTTTACCATAGGATAAATATTGGAATTTTGCTCCAGCACTATATAATCACCATTAATATAAATTCCTATACCATTATTCTCTAAATTTTTTCTTAGATATTCATTATCCATAGATTTAGAAAACATTATGATTTTACTTTTTATTCTAGGTAATATCGTCATACTCATATGATCATCAGCATTCAGTACAACGTATCCATCATCCTTAACCGCTTCTGCTACAAGAGATTTCACTGAAGCCAATTCATCAAGTGTTTCTATGCCGTTCAATCCTAAATGATCCTCAGTAATATTAGTTATTACCCCAACATCTGCTAAGTCGTAGGCTAAACCATTTCTAATTAACCCTCCTCTGGCACATTCTAGAACTGCTGCATCCACATTTTTATTCATAAGTATAGTTAAAGCACTGTCATATCCAGTTGTATCTCCCATATCTATGCATTCATCATTTATATATATTCCTCCTGTAGATGTCATACCTACAGAATATCCTGAAGCTTTTAATATATAACTTATGAGTCTTGTTGTTGTAGTCTTCCCATTGGTACCGGTAACAGCTACTAAAGGTATCTGCTTATTAATATCCTTAAACAGCATATCTACAATTGCCTTTGCCACATTCCTGCTTTTACCGCTGTATGGATAGTGATGCATTCTAATACCAGGTGCTGCATTAACCTCAATAACAGCTCCGTTATTTTTAATTGACTCTTTTATATCCTTACAGCACACATCAATTCCACATATATCAAGCCCTATTGCACTGGCGCATCTTTGGCACAATTCAATATTATCCTTGCATATTTCATCTGTGCAGTCTATTGATATACCCCCTGTTGATAAATTTGCATTTTCTCTTAAAAATAATCTTTCACCCTTTGGCAAAACATCGTATAGATTATAATTCTTTTTTTTAATATAATTTATTAAATCTTCATCAGCTTTTACTTTTGTTAATGGCTTTTCGTGGCCTTCACCTCTTCTGGAATCCTTATTTAATATTTTAATTAATTCATCAATATTGTGAGTTCCATCTCCAACTACATAAGGTGGTATTCTTTGAGCTGCAGCAACAACTTTACCGTCTACAACACATACACGGTAATCACTCCCTTGTATATATTTTTCAATAATTATCTCTTTATATGTACTACTTAATTCATTATAATATTCTACTAGCTGCTTTTCATTTTTTATGTTTACATATACACCTTTACCTTGATTTCCAAACCTGGGTTTTAACACAACAGGAAATCCAATTTTATTTGCCATATATATTAAATCAATTGGATTTCTTACTTTTCCGCCATCTGCTATAGGAATATACTGATTATAAAGAATTTCTTTAGTTATAAGTTTATCACAGGCACAGTCTACTGCAACTGCACTGGTATTGCAGCCTATAGTTGCTTCAATAACTTTACTGTTTTTGCCATAACCTAATTGAAACATGCTTCCTTCTCCGGTTTTTATCACGGGGATTCCTCTTTTTTTAGCCTCTTCAATAATTGATTTAGTACTAGGTCCTATTTCTTCTGCCCTTAAAATATTTACCAATTCATCCATTTTACCTTCAAAATTAAAAGGTTTTTTGCCAATTATAGTATTAATCATATCAACG
Organism: Clostridiaceae bacterium; assembly: GCA_029256485.1. Next base: position 6,984 of record JAQSXU010000098.1, on the reverse strand, counting down.
GCTATATTTCCACAGGCTAAAGCTGTTTTTTCATATTCGTATTGAAAAACAATAGTATAATAGTCATCTTTTATTCTTCTGGTTTTTCCATATGCTGACGGTATCCCTATTTTATTTTGTAACGCTAAAATTATATGTTCACATATATGCCCCAAATAAGTACCTTCATCTAATCTTTTTACAAAGCCATGTTCTTCATCTATACCGCATCTATGATCATTTAGTTCAGGCAATATTTTCAGTAAAGCTTCATTAAATCCATCAATTTCATTACTAGGTATATTTTCATATCCTTCTAAATTTACTTCTAAAGCAATACACTTTTTATGAGCATGTATATTTCTACCTTTAAATACTCTAGCATTTTCTATTTTCATTTGAAATTAAAATCCTCCCATTTTATAGAATTGGCTCTCTATAATTTAAACTAAATTTATCTCCATTCTTAAGAACATGAAGCAAAACATTATAAATTGATAAAATATCATCAGGATGTTCTTCAGATACGTTAGTATTAGTAATCTTGCTGCCATCAATGACATATACTGCTCCTGATCCAATTACCCTTAAGTCTCCAACTTCATTCACAATAATTGCAGTATCTTCATCAATTCCTATGCCTATGCTTTGTGGGTTTTCAGCAATTCCAACTAATAACCTCCCTATTCTCCCTCTCTGAGCAAAGTGCTGATCTATTACAACGCCTTTTATTAAGCCAAGCCCTGGTGCCATTTTAAGGGTGCATTTTTTAGGTGACTCCTCATCTAATCCAGAAACTATCATTGTATCGCTCATTACTGATGCTCCTGCTGATGTTCCCACTAATGTGCATCCATTTATATATCTATCCTTAATACTATTGTATAATTTAGTTCCTCCTATCAAGCTTGTAATTCTCAGCTGGTCACCACCTGTAAAAAAAATAACTGAAGCTTTCTCTATCATTTGTAAATTACTTTGCTCCTCTGAATCACTTCTTTCTTTCACATTTAGTATGTTTATATTTTTTACGCCCATTTCTCCAAATACTTTTTTATATTGTATTTCAAGTTCTTGCGGAACCTGAGATGCAATTGTTGCCACTACCAGGCTATCATCTTTTCCTTCCAGTTTACTGCATACATGTTTTAAAATAACTTTATCTCCCTCTTTATCCTCAGCCCCGCCTATTATTATTAAGTTTCCGCTAACCTTATTTTCCATGTATTTCACTCCTTCTTATACACATCAATTATTTTTAACATTTATTGCTTTTATTATTCAAAAAAATCTACCAGCTAAGCTGGTAGATTATCAATTTTAAATTATAGCTCTTCCTGGAATAATCAATTTTTCTCCAGGTTTAATGGCATCTGGATTTTCAATGCTGTTTACATTAATTAAAACATTAGTAGTTGTATTATATTTTTTTGCAATTTTCCAAAGGGTGTCACTATGCTGAACTACATAAATAGTAATACTGGATTTCTTTTCAGGGACTTCTCCTTCAACCTCACTTATATCAACTATGAATTCCTTATGAGTAATATAGTTAACTCTGGTATAAATCTGAACAACTGCTTTAACTGAAATATTGTTAGCCTCTACAGAGGCCTCAATACTTTCTAAATAAGCTTTTATTATGCACTGCATATCTATCTTTGCACCAGGCATATCCACTGAGCAGTTAAATGGTATTTCCTCCTTCACTGTACAAATATAATTTTCCTCATCCCCAGATTTATAAAGAACATCAGTTTTTAAAATCCCTTCTACAATTACCTTACTCTCTACAATTTTTTTGTCTGTAATGCAAACCTGACCACAACTCATAATAATCTGAGATGCTCTCGGTGTATTTCCTTGTATTTCAATATCTCCCTTTACTATGGTATCGCCAATGTTATGTCCGTGCATCACATTTAAGGCATAATCTTTTTTAACCATTTTTGTAAGCATAGTTGGAGTGTACACATCTTCAATTATGTCCATATCTTCCTTATTCATAACCTTAGCATTAGCTTTAATTAAAGATTCAACATCAATAATTCTGTTTTCTCCTAAATCATCCTCACCAACATTTATTTCATCAGCATCAACTCTAAAGTCGGTGAAATTATCCATTAAGGAATTAACATTGCTTACCTCAATTTCTTTTTCAACAGGCACATCATTTTCAATGTAAATTAAATCCTTGGTATTTTTGCCTTTGTATAGTATGCCAATTAAAGCCCATGCATTTATTCTTATCTTTCCATCCAAAACCTTTACTTCTTTTTTATGAATAGAAATATCATGTTTAATTATATTTTCAATTTCAGGCTTTTCATTTGGAATGTGTATGTGGCATTTTGCTATCAGATCAGCATCAACATTGCCGGCAATCTTATCAATAGATGCAGGATTTTTAAGCATTTGAATATCCTGCTCTCCTTCAATTTCTTTTACAACCTCAAACTGATAATTTTTGTATAATGAAGATTTTAATTTTATAATCCCCTCAATACTTATTTTCCTTTCGTTTACTATATTACATTCCATATGTTCTATATAGCATTCAGCCTCACATTCCATTTTATGTTCAGCTCCATTAAGCTCAATGTAATTTGTAAACCTTCCAGTATACACAGCATTATGCACCTGCATACTTTCATCTTCTTTTGCTAAATATAAAACATTGTATTCTACTTGTCCTTCTAAATAAATCTTATCCTGCATTACTTCCTTGCTTGTTATAACTGGTTTAGCATCTAACATTAAAATTTCAGAGACATCTGGATGTGTATCCGGTATAACGTATTCCGATTTAACCACTGTATCTGAAAAATTTTCACCAAGCAGCTGTTCGCACTCTATATTTTCTTTAATTAGCTCCATGGCCATACAATAATCCTCCTCCTAAATTATCTACTAATAATTTATATATTCATTCCATATAAAATATGATTAATCTTCGAGAATTATTATAAAAATAAGAATAATTTCAATTCTTTAAGAGGAGCTATAGTTTTAGTTAATAATTAAAATATATTTGCTTACACAAAGTAACTATGCAAGCTATTTGTATCAAATTATTACAAATTTCATCATAATGTTTTATAATTGTGTTTTATATGCAATAAAACAATTTAGACTTATTGACATGGAAATAAAAAAAGAGTAACATAGAACGTGGTTGTTGACCATATAACCTCTCATAAATTCTCAATACCCTTTTATACCATAGTTGAAAGATGGAAACCCACCATCTTTCTTTTTGTTTTTTGTTGTAAAACAAGTATGAAAATAAAATGAACAGTACAAAATTGTACTGTTCTAAGCAGAAAATACTAATTGAACCGTCTTCGTTAAAACGTCTGAATAACTATATGTCACTGTCCTCTGGGCGTCGTTTTCTAATCTAATAACAAAAATGCTTGGATAGGCCTTTTCAATTGTTCCCTTGTTTACGAAAACTTTTCTTCTTCCACCATTGGCCTTCAATGTAACCTTATCGCCAACATGGCTCTCAATATCTCTCTTTATTGTAGCCAATACATTGCCTCTTTCCACAACAAACACCCTCTTTCCACATAATATATTATATATCTTCAGCTGGTCAATGTCAACTAAACATTCTATTTTATCAGTAAACAAATTGCTTTGTCAATATTAATTTTTTGTTAACACATGTAATAATACACCATTATTCCTGATTATCTATGATAAGTTAGCTAATTCTCATTAAGCTACTATTATGTTTGTTATTATATCCCTTTTTATTGTTAATATTCATCGCTAATTTAAATTCCATAAATAAAGGGGCTACCCCTATAATTAAATTAATGCTGATGGGGTATTCTTGTGTCCACATTAGTTAAATAGTATAATAAATTAAAATAGTAGAAAAAGGCATAAAAATTCTTGATAATTGCGAAATAAAAAGGTGGGATTATTATGAAGTTTATAGATTTACACTGCGATACCATTGGGGAAAAAGTAGCTGCCAGCGGAGGAAAAATAAAATTAAGGAGAAATAACTGCCATATTGACTTAGAAAAAATGACAGAAGCAGGAAGTGTTGCTCAAATGTTTGCGATTTTTATTCCTACTCACCATGTTGCAGAACATTCTAATGTTACACTATCACCTATGGAATACTTTCAGCGTGCTTACACATTTTATCTAAAAGAGTTGAAAGAAAACAATGATATTATTGAGCCTGCACATAATTATGAAGATATAATTAAAAATCAGGCGTCTAACAAAATTTCTAGTATATTAACCGTTGAAGATGGTGTATTAATTGGAGAAAATTTAGATTCCATCCTTAAGCTGTATAAAAAAGGTGTGCGATTAATTACTTTGACTTGGAATTACGAAAACAGCCTAGCATATCCAAACAGTAGAGATGCAGAAATAATGTCCAAGGGCTTAAAATCTTTTGGCGTTGAAGCTATAAAATATATGAATGATATTGGTATTATTGTGGATGTATCACATCTGTCTGATGGTGGATTTTATGATGTTGTCAAGTATTCAAAGTTACCTTTTGTAGCTTCTCATTCCTGTGCCCGTTCATTAAATAATCACCCCAGAAATCTAACAGATGAAATGCTAAAACTAATAGGCAATACAGGTTCAGTATGCGGCATAAACTTTGCCTCACAATTTCTAGCAAATGAATCTGCTAAATATACTAAAGTTGATGATATTGTACGCCATGCGCTGCACATTAAGAATACAGCAGGTATTGAAGCCATTGCTCTTGGTTCGGATTTTGATGGTATTAGCAGTGAATTAGAGTTTACTGATTATACTGGTATGGTAAAAATTGCTGAAGCATTGTCAAAACACTTTACAGAATCTGAAGTAGATAAAATTTGCTGCAAAAACGCTTTACGTGTAATTAAAGATAGTATGAAGTAACCATATTTTTGTAAAAAATCACCTCATTTCACTACCATTTCCCATTTAAAAGTGTTTAGCTGAAATGAGGCCTTTATCATAAATTTATTACCCTTTAAACAAATTGTGATTTGGGAAATCCCTCTCTATATTTTCCTCTGGTTTGAAGACCTCCTATCCCCTTTGTCCCAGTTATGGTATTTTCCAGGGCCTCCTTCATTGATACAACCTTTTCTATGTTTGTATATGCTATTTTTTCGCAAAGGAAAACTGGGTCGAGACAGTGAATTAATACTCTGCTTGGAGAGCTTGCAAAGTTGGCACCTGCGTCTAAAATAGCTTCATAACAGGACTGACATGCTCCGGCAAAAATCACTAAGTCATCATAATTTGATTCATAATTTCTTAGTTGTGTTACAGTATCCACAAAATATTTAGAATTTCTATAATTGTTTAAATCAGTATAATTGCTTGTTCCCTTTGAAATTGCATCATGGCCGGTTATCACTACTATATCTGGTTTAATTGTTTTTACCATTTCCAATACCTTTTGAGGCTGCTCACTTTCTGATATCATCTTACCAACTGCTTCTAGATTTAGTTGTTTATAGACCTTTAGGCATGTTTCTAAATAATCTCCATCTCCATCTACATGGAGTATTTTTCCCGGCCTTCCAAATGTTAATTCATCTCTGAATACACTTTGTGCTTTGGAACTTCTATATTGATCTTTAACTCCTACTCTACTTAATAAAATTTTCTTAATGGATGTATTTACCTTTCTGTTAAAAACCAATTCACTTTCACTCATATTGTCTGAGGTGGCTATTTCCAAATCACCCTCTGGGGAATCAGCAACTATTCTTAAATTGATTCCCTTTAAAGTAAATATTATTCCTTGTTCTGTTTCTTTTTTGTTGATGATTTTGAAAGTCACATCTTTTCCATAAGACTTCCTAACAACAGTATCCCCTATTTCCATCATTTCATCTCCATAATAAAATCATAATATATATTATGATTTTATTAGATTTAGGTGAATCTCTTTACTTTGCATTAAAAACTTTAGGCATACAGATTTGTATCTAAACTCTGTATGCCTAAAAAATTATTTATTGATACCAATTGTTTCCATAAGCCTTTTCAAATTCATTGATAAATTTAATGTACTTTTCCTGCTCTAAAATAAGTTCCTCTAATTTATTATTAAATGTATTTGCTGGCCAATTTACTTCATTGTAATAATATCTATTTGCCAGCCTCCAGAATCTCTGTGGAAATAATAGAAATGCATATAAAACTTTATATTCATCTTTTTTCAAACAATCAACTTCATTATAAGCCTGTAAGATAGTTGAAGCTACTTCTATATTCCAATCTGATCTCTTTAATACCTTAATCATAAATGCAGAAATATCATAAGTCCTAATTTCCCTTTTACAGTAATCAAAGTCAATAACATTTACAACGTTATTGTTGTCAATAATAATGTTATGATATGTGTAGTCATGATGACAAAAACTCTTTTCTTCTTCTGCCATAGAGCAAAGCTCTGTATATTTTGAGTTTTGTAATACATCCATGGCTTTCCTGCCATAATCTTTATAAAATTGCACGGATTTTATATAATTTAAATCAAAGTTACTCTTATTACTCTTTTTTCTAATCATATCTCTCATCTTGTCAAAGGACTTTAATCTTTTTTCCATCATCCTTGGCCATCTTCCAAGATCACTCTTTAGCTTACTGTTCTCAGGCGGCTCATAGCCCTTTGATAATTGATGCAAATCAGCAAGATTTTTTGTTGCATTTATAATATCTGAATTATCTTTAAAATTGCATTCTCTCCCCTCTATCCATTCTGAAAGGGTGTATATGTCTTCATTTACTATAGCATACGGGTTTCCTTCAATATTACAGCAATATCTGTCTACTCTAGTGTATCCATTATTTATAAGATGTTCTTTAGCACCATAAACAAAAAGTAACTTCTGAACTCCATAGTTTATTTTTTTTAAGCATCTCATCCCTTTATTAGTTTTGAGCAAATATACTCCTTTGTTAGGTTTAATACTCTCAATTTTAATATCAAACTGCCTCTCGATCTCAAATTCTCTC
>JAQSXU010000357.1 GCA_029256485.1 Clostridiaceae bacterium | reverse complement strand
AGAGAGATATGAAAGCTTATCCTGGAAAAATCCAACGCCTGAAATTCCATTTCCTTTTGAAATAGAAGAAGCCTTAAAAAGAAAAAACATATTGCCAGATATTGATCATACATATGAGACAGGATTATTTTGGGACATGTTAACAGATTTAGCGTGGTTAATACGTTCAGATGAAGAAAAAAACCCATTGCTTAAGTATCCGAGAAAACACCTTTATTTAACAGGGTGGTCTCAATCAGCATGTTATCTTTTTAGATATGTAAATAGTTTTGCATATCGTCCAGAAGTTTCTAAGGGGAGAGCAGTATTTGATGGCTATTTAGCGGGTGGTGGTGTACGTAATCTAATTATACCAGTAAATCAATATGAATTACTTAAAGAGTATAATTATAAATTATCAAGAATAGAAAAAGTTAGTGAGCCTTTTATAGCAGTACAAACAGAAAGTGAAAATGGTAGATTTGAAAGCTGGCGTACAATGAGGCAGGATAGCGATAGTCCAGACTTTAAATATAGATTATATGAAGTTACTGGAGCTAGTCATGATACTATGTATAGTTATGTTAATTATTATCAAAACGATCCTGATTTAAAAAGAATAAATCATCTTCCTGAATATATAGGAAAGCATGAAGAAGGTAATGATTACCCATCCCAGATTTTTTTTGCAGCAGCCTTTCGAAACTTGTTTCGTTGGGTTAGAACTGGAGTAGCTCCAAATTATTGTAAACGTATTAAAGTTGATTCGGATGGAGAGAACTGCAAAGATGCTTTTGGAAATACTTTAGGTGGCTTAAGATCTTGCTTGCTTAATTATCCAACAGGACGTTATAACAGTACAAGCAATATAGAAGTAGGAATGAGTTTTGTAGATAAAGAGTCAGATAAAGATGGTTTGTTTGGATATCAAGAAGCCTTTTCTTTAGGAATGCTTAAAGAATTATATGGTGATATTGAGAATTATAGAAAATTAATCACATTAGATAATGAAGAACAAATATCAAAAGGCTTTATTTGTAAAGAAGATGCAGAGGAGTTAATAGAAATAGCAATAGGGTTAGCAAGAAAAAGGGGATTAAAATAATGGATTATACAAATCAGAAAGTAGAAAAATGGCGTCAGATAATTTTAGAGTTTAGTAGTAAGTGCAGTTATGAAAATCCTTTTATGGATGTAAGCATAATAGCTGTTTTTACATCCCCATCAGGCTTGAAACTTAAAAGAGAGGCGTATTGGGATGGGGAGAATACCTATAAAATTTCTTTTTCACCTATAGAATTGGGCTTTTGGAATTATAAAATTATTGCAGATGAAGAATCGGGATTAAATAACCTAACTGGTGAGATAGAATGCATTGAATATACTGGTGATTTAGAAATTTATCGTCATGGATTTTTAAAAGTTCATTCATCAGGAAGATATTTAATATATGCTGACGGTACTCCATTTTTTTGGTTAGGTGATACTCATTGGGAATTTGCTTATAAAGAACGTTGGGACGAGTCGAATCATCCAGAAATGGATAGCATGTTTAAAGGTATGGTTAAAAGGCGTGTAGATCAAGGTTATAATGTCTACCAAACTAATCTTAGAAGCGATAGCATTATGGGTGGTGATAAAAATTATTGGATTGAAAGTGAAAAAGGAAGAATTCCTAATGTTGAATTTTATCAGAAGGAATTAGATAGACGAATGTATTTTATAGCAGATTTAGGTCTTGTAAATGCATTAGGTTTATCATGGTTTATGTCAATAATCAATGATATAGAAGGACAAATGAATCTGACAAGATACATAGTAGCAAGATATGGTGCATTGCCTATAATTTGGACTCTAGCGGGAGAAATAGCAGGTTATAAGGGTGGTGAAGAAAGAGAAATATTAATTAATGGATGGAGGGAAGTTGCTTTATACATAGAAAAATTAGATTGTTATGGAACATTACAGACTGCTCATTATACAAATGAGAGGCCATTTGCAGATTATTATCAAGATGAAAGCTGGTTTGATTTTACTTTAAACCAGGCTGGACATGGGGATCTTTCAATAAGTCCTAATTATTATAGAGAATTCAATAAAAAATATTCTAAAAAGCCATTTATAGAAGGTGAATGTTTTTATGAGTTCTGTTCTACCTTAGAAGAAAATGGAACTCGAATGTGCACAGCAGATATGCTGAGAAGAGTAGCATATATGTCAATACAGTTAGGTGGCTGTGGTTATACTTATGGAGCACAAGGAATTTGGGATAATGTATGGGAAAAAGGTGAACCTAATCCTATGAAGATTTTCAATCGCTTTGATATAACTTGGTATGAGGCTATTGATGGAATCGGAGCAGAGCAGATGGGATACATGAAGGCTTTTTACGAAAAAGCACACTTTTGGGAATTTAGGCCTTATGAAGATACTGATACTGAAAATGATAATAATCTCTTTGGTAAAAAGGTTCCTTTAGCCTCTATTAATGAAAATAAAGATAAAATGATTATTTATTATGGAGATGCTGCACGAAAGACCAGGAAAATTCAAGGATTAGCGAATGGTGAATATGCAGGAACGTGGTTTGATCCCCGAAGTGGAGAATATACAATAGCATTTGAAGCTTTTAAGATACAAGATGGATTGTTAGAGCTTCCGTCAAAAAAAGAACAGGGAGATTGGTTACTGGTAGTTGAAAAACAATAATTTAATAAGATATAATTTGGAGGTAAAATTTATGACAATGAATAGTGAAAAAGTACAAAAATTTGCGTATACTATACAAACGAATAAATACTTACAGGCAATTTCTAA
>JAQSXU010000356.1 GCA_029256485.1 Clostridiaceae bacterium | reverse complement strand
TTTATTTTGTCTCCTATATTTATCCCCAATTTATCCTTTAAATCTTTACCAATAAGACCTTCTCCATCTTTATCAACCATCTTTCCTTCATAAACTTTACCTTTCATGTTATATAGCTCATCAGCATCCTTAGGGAAATAACCTCTTACTTGTATATTTTCTTTTTTACTACCAAGCTGCATAAGAGCATTATGCTGAACTCCCGGGGCTACTGTAGTTATATCTTTACTTGTATTTTTAATTTTAGTTTCTATAGTCTGCCATGACTCTATACCATCTTTATTTGAAGTTACACTGATATGAACTAAACTACCTATAACTTTACTTAAAAGGCTTTTCTCAAGACCTTGACTCAGTAAGCCTACAAAAATTTGTACTGATATTCCTATGGCAATACCAAAAATTATAATAAAAGTTTGTATCTTACTACTTTTCAGAAACCTTGTAGCTATTTTCAAAGACGTTAGCATAATTATTCCTCCATAAAATCTATGAAAACATACACCATATTTCCGCAAAGAAACATGGTGTATATCCCATTTATTGCAAATGTTTTTCAGCGACCTCAATATCCATGCTCTGTTTACTAACTTTATTACTATTTTCCACATGAGGAACTGGCACTATAGTTAGAACTTGCTAAACTTGTTATTTATTCTCATTTGAATTGTATTACATTTCCACTATACTAATTATTTCCTGTTCTACTTTCTTTATATCTGGCACATAAGATTTTAAAAGTTTTAGCTTTCCTTTAATTTCATATTCACCTAAGTATGCAGGAATCAATATACTATCTCCATATTTTATTTTTTCTTGTCCATGATTAAAATGTATAACTCCTTCACCTTCAACACATGTAAATATATAAAATCTTTCTCTATCACTTTCTTCTTGAAGTTCCTCTTTTATTTCATAGAGTTCTAAAGAAAATTTGTCACAAATGGAATAAAAAATCTTATTATAATTTTCGTTTTCCACCTTTAGCCCTTTGCTTTGTCCACCTTTAAGACTAAAATCAATTACATCTAGTGCCTTATCAATATGTAATTCCCTTCCCCTATTATAATCATAAACTCTATAGGTAGTATCACTGTTTTGTTGAATTTCAGCTATTATTACGCCTTGTCCTATAGCATGAACCAGTCCACTTTTTACAAAATAAACCTCACCTTTTTTAACAGATATTTTATTTAGATATTTATCGAAATTTCTAGTGTCTATGGCTTTTTTAAACTGTTCCTTTGTACAATCTTTAGTTCCAACTACTAGATTAGCACCTTCAAAGGCTTCAACAACATACCAAATTTCTGTTTTTCCAAGCTCACCTTCAACTCTTTTTCCATATTCATCATCAGGATGAACTTGTACAGATAATTTATCTTTAGCATTAATTAATTTAATTAAAATTGGGAATTTATCTTTATCTATCTTATCTCCTAATATTTTTTCTCCTTCTAATTTAATTACTTTATCTAATGTGAAATCTTTATACTCACCATTAGCCACCATACTCATGCCATGATCATGGCAAGCCACATCCCAGCTTTCACCAATTTTCCCTTCTGGAAGATTGTCTCTTAGCTTTTCTAAATCTCTTCCACCCCAAATTTTTTCATAATATATATTTTCAAACTTTAAAGGATACATGTACAACCTCCTAACAATATATTTTTTATTCTAAAATCATACATACTCTTATATCTCAATTTCTAAAGAAAGATTCATAGTTAGTTTTTCATTCGGATTAATATTTATCAAATCCTTTTTAGTATAAAGAGAACTATTTTGAGCAGACCAAGGTTCTACACATATAAAATCTTTTCCAATCACTGACCATACGACCATATATTTAAAATAGTGATCACAAGTAAAAGTAAACTTTCTATTCAAGCCTTTTAAATTAAATGAAAAAGAGTTCCCTATATGATCTAATAATAGCTTGGATTCCACACTTTCTGATATATCAATATTTTCACGTGAAACAAGTTTAATTTTCATATCATTACTATCTAATAATTGAGTAGCATTTGTATCATAATAAACATTAGTTTTATCTTTTACATTAAAGTACGGATGATAACCTATTGACATAGGCATAATACTATTTGATTTATTTTTGAATTCGTGTGAAATACTCAGTTTACCACCTTTTAATGAATATTTTAATATAAATTCAAAATCAAAAGGATAAGATTTCTTAGTAATATTATCGCTTTGAAATTTTATTGTTATAGAGGCATTATCCCCTGTTGATTTATCTATAACTTCCCAGTTATTTATTCTAGCAAGTCCATGATTTTTCATTGAATATTCCAAACCATTTAGCTCATATTTACCATTAGGTAATTGTCCACAAAGTGGAAATAAAATTGGGATTCCTCCTCTTATATTTGAATTAAAGTCATAAAAGGTATCCTTATCCAGGTACAGCATTTCAGTATCATTTATACCAAAACCTATTATTATACCACCCCTTTCAGGGCATACTTTTATATACGAATTACTTTCAGTGTCAATCAATTCATATATTTTATACTTATCTTCATATTCCTTTACTTCAAACATATTAAAATTTCCTTTCATACCCTTTAGCTGTTACATGCCTTGTTTATTATTTCCATAACAGCTTTATTAAAGTTCTCCATCTTTTTATCTGCATCAGAAAGGTCACTGCCAACTGTAGCCATGTATACCTTCATCTTTGGTTCTGTTCCAGATGGTCTTACAACAAACCAAGATCCATCTTCCAATATGAATTTAAGTACATTTGACTTTGGAAGTTTTATTTCGCTTTCTTTA
>JAQSXU010000355.1 GCA_029256485.1 Clostridiaceae bacterium | reverse complement strand
AATAAAAGATTGATGGTTCCTGTACTTTTTGGCCACACTTCTTCTGAATTTTTTAATGTTCCAAAAGTTAATAATATGGATGAATTTAAAGAAATGGCTATTGAAATGTTTGGAGATGCTGCTGAGGAGTATCTTAAGCTTTGCAAAGCTGATAAATCAACTAATATCGAAGAAGTAATAGAAAAGGCATCAGTGAGTAGTATTGAATATGGCATTCGTATTATGGGACAGGCTAATAGTGATACAAATGCTAATAGTCCTTTATATTATTATAATTTTGATGCAGAAATACCAGGATGGGATAATCCAGGAACCTTCCATTCTGTAGATCTTTGGTTCTTTAGGATGGGATAATCCCGGAACCTTCCATTCTGTAGATCTTTGGTTCTTTTTTGAGACCCTTGCTAAATGTTGGAGGCCATTTACTGGCAAGCATTATGACCTTGCTCGTCAAATGTGCAACTATTGGACAAATTTTATATGTTCTGGAAATCCAAATGGTAAAGATTCAACTGGAGAGGATATGCCACATTGGGAAAAATACACTACTGAAATGCCATATGGAATGGTATTTGGAGAAAAGGCCGAATTTGTAAAGGAACAGCCAAGTAATATAATGGAGTTTCTAGTAAAGGAATATTTTAAGAAAGAGAAAAAGTTATATTAAAAATAAAGGATATATATTTTTTGGAGGAATTTTTATAAAAATGAAACTTAAGTATAATAAGCCAGCTTTAATGAATCAATGGGATAACAGAGGATTTATAGAAGAAGAATGGAATAAAGCACTTCCCATAGGAAATGGAAGCTTAGGTGGAATGGTTTTTGGAGGAGTTAAAACTGAGCAAATTCAATTAAATGAAGAAACAATATGGTATGGAGGAAAAAGAGACAGAAATAATCCAGATGCATTGAAAAATCTAAATAAGATTAGACAATATATTTTTGATGGAAATATAAAAGCAGCAGAAGATTTAACTAGTTTAGCATTATATGCAACTCCAGAAGGACAAAGACATTATGAACCATTAGGGAATTTATATATTGATTTTAAAATTAGAGATGAAGAAGAAGTAAAAGATTATGAAAGAAGTTTAGACATTGAAAAAGCAGTGATTAGCATTAAATATAGTATAGGAGAGGCCGTTTATACCAGAGAAATATTTACTAGCTCTACAGATAAAGTAATGGTAATAAAATTGAGCTGCAACCTTCCTAATAATATTTCTTTTATAGGAAGGTTGGATAGAAGTAAAAATTATGATAAAGTTGAAGCTTTTGGAAATGATGCTATAATAATGAGTGGTACAACTGGGGGAAAGGAAGGAATTTCTTTTAAGGTAGCATTAAAGATGGTAGTTAAAGGTGGGAAATCTAGCATTATAGGAAATAAATTAGTAGTAGAAGAAGCTGATACTGTTACCTTATTTTTGACAGCAACCACTGATTTTAAAGAAGAAGCTCCAGAAAAATGGTGTATAAAAACAATAAAAAATGCTACTAAAAGAAGTTATAGGACTTTACTTAATACTCATATAAAAGAATATCAAAGTTATTTCAATCGAATGAGCATTAAACTAGGTGAAGATGATAAAAACTTGGAGTCTTTATATACAGATGAAAGATTAAGTAGGGTAAAAGAGGGGAAAGAAGATTTAGGACTTATAAGTTTATACTTTCAATTCGGTAGATATCTTTTACTAAGCTCAAGTAGAAATTGTGAATTACCAGCTAATCTTCAAGGCATATGGAATAGGGATATGATGCCAGCCTGGGACAGCAAATTTACTGTAAATATAAATACTGAAATGAATTACTGGCCAGCTGAAGTATGTAACTTATCAGAATGTCATTTTCCACTATTTAAGCATATAGAGAGGATGAAGAATGCAGGTAGAGTGACTGCTAGAAAAATGTACGGTTGTGGTGGTTTTGTGGCACATCATAATACAGATATATGGGGAGATACAGCACCACAAGATGCGTATATGCCAGCAACACAATGGCCTATGGGAGCAGCTTGGCTTTGTCTACATTTATGGGAACATTATGAATTTACTTTAGATAAGTTATTTTTAGAAAAGGCATATCCAACTTTAAAAGAAGCCGCTGAATTTTTTGTTGATTTTCTAGTTGAAGACTCTAAAGGAAGACTAGTTACATGTCCATCAGTATCTCCAGAAAATACTTATATATTACCTAATGGAGAAAGGGGAAATCTCTGTATAGGCCCATCAATGGATAGCCAAATTATACATGATTTATTTATTGCCTGCATAAATTCAATTAAAATATTAGGTATTAATGATAAGTTTGAAAAAAAACTTTCTGAAATGTTAGATAAACTTCCAAAGCCATCCATAGGTAAATATGGGCAAATTCAAGAATGGGCTGAAGATTATGAAGAAGCAGAACTTGGACACAGGCACATATCAAATCTTTTTGCTCTTTATCCATCCAATCAAATAACAGTGAGAAAGACACCAGCGCTTGCAAAAGCAGCTAAAACTACTCTTGAAAGAAGACTTTCTCATGGTGGAGGTCATACAGGGTGGAGCAGAGCATGGATAATTAATATGTGGGCAAGACTTGAAGAAGGGGATTTAGCTTATGAAAATATTAAAGATCTATTAAGTAAATCAACGATGCCAAACTTATTAGATAATCATCCGCCATTTCAAATTGATGGTAACTTTGGAGGCACTGCTGCTATAGCAGAAATGCTTATGCAAAGTCATAATGGAGGATTAAGTATACTTCCAGCGCTGCCTAAAACATGGCATAAAGGTGAAATAAGAGGTCTTTGTGCTAGAGGAGGCTTTGAGGTAGATATAAAATGGGAAAATAATAAATTATCTGAAGCAATAATTACATCAAAGTCAGGATTGGATTGTAAAATTTTTTCTGATAATTTAGTAAAGGTTTTTTATAAAAATAAATTCATTATAGTTGACTATAATGAAAGTCAGTCATTATATAAATTTACAACTAAGATAGGAGAAAAGTATAGGATTATTTTAAATAAATAACATATATGTTTATTTTAACAATATATAATTTTTAATGTTTTTTATATAATTTGTTAGGTTGTTGGATGTATGTACAAGTGATAAACTTTATTTCGTAGACAAAAACGTTTACAGCATA
>JAQSXU010000354.1 GCA_029256485.1 Clostridiaceae bacterium | reverse complement strand
TTGATTCACTCTATTGAGAAAAGTCATGTAGAATCCTCAACACTGGAGTTACAGATTATGTCCGATAATACCTGGTCGGTAATAATGTTTATTTTAAACGGTCTGGTATTTGTATTATTGGGACTGCAAATTCCTGATGTTATGCGGGTTATATATTACAATCAGGAAATAAGCAATCTGGTAGCCCTGGGCTATGTACTACTGTTAACGGTTTCTTTGATCGCCATACGTTTTATATGGATTTATATTTGCTGGAAGCCTGCACATATCCTGGGGAGTAGTGCCAAAAAAAGCATTCCTAAACCAAAGTCCTTTTTATTGATTTCCATATCGGGTGTACGTGGAGCAGTTACACTGGCAGCTGCATTTTCCATTCCGTTCACTCTTCAAAATGGAAGTTCTTTTCCTGAAAGAGATCTTATTATTTTCCTGGCAGCCGGAGTTATCTTAACTTCAATGGTAATTGCGAGTATCTTCCTGCCGATTCTTACAAGCAGAAATGTAACTGCCGAAGCAACGGGTATAATAAACCCTGAACAGGCAGCAAGGATAAAATTAATGAAGGCTGTAATAAAAGCCATGAAGGAAGAAAGCAACACTGAGAACAGAGAAGCTGCCCTGGCAGTCATAGCCGATTCTCATAGGGCTATAAGACAGATAACAAATAAAGAAGATGGGGGTAAACCTGATTTTCGAGTGGAGTCTTCGGAAACTCAAATATGGCTCACCGCTCTTAATGCCGAGGGGAGAGAAGTTGAAAATATGCTTGAACAGGGATTGATAACCAGTGAAATATCCAACCGGCTTCTTGAGACAGTAAATCATAGAGAAATGCTTTTGACCACTAAATACAAATATAGGTTTTTAATTTTCATCCACTTGCTAAAAAGACTTGTAACCGCTTTTAAGCTTAAGAAGAAGAGGGCTTCCAGAATCTGCAGAAAGGATATCGATTTTATGTTCGATATCAGAACCAGAATGTCAAAAGCAGCCGTAAACGCAGTTAAAGAGCAAATGAATGATAAAAATACTGATATGTCATTGTCCGTAATTACACATTACAATGAGGCAATAGAGCGGTTCGGCAGCGGGTTACGGGAAGTTAGGACAGGCAAACGGTCTGTTAATAATAAAAAGGAGCTTCAGTTTAAGTCTATTCAAATTCAAAGAAATGAAGTTCAGAATATGTTTGAAAAGGGAGAGATATCCCGTGAAACGGCCAACAAGCTCAGGAGATTCATAAACTACACCGAAGCCTCCATGCTGCAGGAAGATGAGCTGACAGAGATGTAAAGGTCTCATTTTCCAAACCATATGCGGCCATAACAGCCACAGACAAATATGTCTTATAAGCAAAACTCTGATGGTTGGCTGAAAAAGAATATTATTATAAGGTACAGCAGTAAGTAACATAGAAGCAATCCTCCATATGGTATGCAAATCCATATGGAGGATTGCTTTAAAAATATATGGCTTAACCGACAAATAATAACAGCAGATAACAAAAATATAAAATAAAATCAAATATGGTAAAATATGGTTGACAAATTACACGAAATAAGTTATAGTTTATGTATATTAACAATATATTCTACAAATAACACTTCTTGTATTTGATAAATTTTTTATGGGTGATAGACAATGTTTAATGTATCTGAGAACAGGAAAAGTATAGAAATTATACTGGATAAGGATAAACATGTTGATTACTGCAGAAAACAAAGCCATTCTTAAAAGACTTTGTAAAATCTTAAAACCTGATATTAAAAAAATTGTCGCAATTTTAATATGTATTATTATGTCATCAGTTATAACCAGTCTACTTCCTTTCATTGGAATGAAAATTACCGATGAGGGTATAGTTGCCAGGAAATTTAACGTAGTGGTGTTATATTCACTGGTAACTTTAGGTTTGGTAATAATAGAAAAAGCAATTGGACTTATTGAGACAAAATATTATGCATATATAAACTCTACTTTTCCATACACGTTATCAAAAATGGCATTTAAGCATACCTTGAAATTAAAAATGTCCTATTTTAATAATACTAATTTTGCTGAAATAATGAACAATATCAGCATGGATGTTGGAAATATTTCGAAAATATGTGACAGAAGTATGTTTTTTATAATATCACAGATATTCAGAATATTCGGTGGTATTATAGGGCTTCTGATAATTGACTGGAGACTTACTGTTCTCGTAGTAGCCATCGTTCCTTTAAGATATTTCCTTATAAAGTATCTTGCAAAAAAAAGAATAGAATTTTTGCATGAATATATGGAGCAAAACAGGGAGTATTCGGCCTGGTATGGAGATACTATCGGAGGAGTCAGGGAAATAAAGCTATGGGGAATTGACCGGATAAAACTGGGGCAGTTTATTAAAAAGCAGAGAAAAATAATAAAAATAAATATACAGCTTGTTTTTATGGACAAGATTAATGAGTATTCAGAAACAATTTTATTTCAAATTATTACAAGTGCATTGTATATACTGGGAGCGTATATGTTAATGCAGAACACCATGACTTTAGGCGGAATCTTTACTTTTATCACATATAGTTATTTTGTTACAGAACCCATTTCGTCAATATTGAATATTGGATACCATTTTTCCAATATAACTCCATCAGCCAAAAGATTTTTTGAATTCCTTGATATGGAGACAGAAGAATTGCCAAATTCTGAAAAGACAAGGGTTTTGAAAAGTTCAAGAGTTGAGTGCTTTATAAAGTTTGAAAATGTAAATTTTTCATACATGCAGGGAAAGCCGGTTCTGAAGGATATGAGCTTTGAAATTGGA
>JAQSXU010000353.1 GCA_029256485.1 Clostridiaceae bacterium | reverse complement strand
ATCATATCCTAAAATATAAATTATCACGAAACTAAATATATTCTATATTAAATCATAGATGTAATTATACTATATTATCTGACTATGTGCAAAATTTTAATCTTAGAGTATTGAATAAATTAAAGTTGGTTCACTTCCTATTATTAAACATTACACCTTTCTTCTAACTAAAAATAAACATAGTGGGCAAAGAAGTATTGCACACTATGTTATATACTTATCTCCTGAATAGATTTTATCCTAAACCATTAACTTAATTAAGGCATAACTCCTTTTTTATAGGGTGAAAAATTTCAGCTGCTCATTAAATATGTGAAAAGATCCTTATTGTGGCATAGCCACTCTTTTTATAGGTGCGTATTGTGGCATAGCTACTCTTTATAAATGTGAAAAGATCCTTATTATGGCATAGCCACTCTTTATATAGGTGTATATTCATACGAAAAATCATATACACCTGAACCAATTTCAAAAGAAATATTATCACCAAAAATTTATATACACCTGAACCAATTTCAAAAGAAATATTATCACCAAAAATTTCGAAACTAAAATTAGTATCAATATAAGTTTCGGAGAGCCCGTTAGTTAAATCAATATGCAATCTTTTTTCATTGTAGGCTTCAATAATGTATTTCTTTATTTTTTCAATATTTTTAACTTTAGGAAGTGTAATCCTTGAAGATGTATTGTGAGGAATTACTACATTCATATTTATCTTATCCTCAATTATGCCCCAACTGACTGATATTTTTCCATACATAGTATCTAAAGCAGCCTTAGTATAGCTCAATTTCTCTGATAGTTTTGGAGCTATTTTGGATTTTTTATATCCTGCCTCAGCCATATCAATACCACCAATATTTTGGTACATCCATGCACCTACTGAACCATATGAATAATGGTTAAAGGAATTCATACCTATATCCCAAAAAGAACCATCAACTTTAATACTGTCCCAATGCTCCCACATGGTTGTAGCCCCTCTTTCCACCTGATATAACCAAGATGGATAATCTGTATTAAATAGCAGCTTATAAGCAACCTCTTCATATCCATTATCTGATAGCACATGACAAATATAAGGAGTTCCTAAAAATCCTGTATCTAGATGCATATTCTTCTTTTCTATTAATTCCACTAATTTTTTAGCAACCTTTTCTTTATATTTTTCTGGTACTAAATCAAAATATAAAGATATTACTTGAGCAGTTTGAGTTTCACTTGTTAAATTACCTTCTTCATCATAAAATCTATTAATATAAGCTTCTTTTATTGAATTATATAACTGGTTATATAATTTGTAATCATCAAATTTTCCTAATACTTTAGCTATCTTTGCAAAGACCCCTGTAGAATAAGCATAATATGCGGTTGAAACTAAGTATCCATCAGTTGCTCCAAAAAGGCTTCCCTCTGCATTATCTAAAGCAAGCCAATCTGCAAGCTGAAGACCAGTATCCCAAAGATATTCATCCTCTCCTTGATTTCTAATATAATTAATCCAATTTTTCATACTGTCATATTGCTGTATTAATATATTTTCATCTCCATAACACTGATAAATTGTCCAAGGACATATAACTGCTGCATCTCCCCAACCTGCAGTTGTTAAACCCATTCCATCAGCGAAGGTACCCTTTAAAATATCTGGCACTACAAAAGGCACTGCACCATCTGACATTTGATTACAAGAAAGATCTTTTAACCACTTGCTGAAAAAAGGTGCTGTATTCATATTAAAGCAGGCAGTTCTTGCAAAGATTTGTGCGTCGCCTGTCCACCCTAAGCGTTCATCTCTTTGAGGACAATCTGTTGGTACATCAATAAAATTTCCCTTTTGGCCCCATAAAATATTATGCTGAAGTTGATTAATCTTTTTATCAGAAGTTTCAAAACTTCCTATAGGTTCCATATCCGAATGAAGCACAATCCCTGTAAAATCTGAAATTTTTATGTCTTTTGGGAAACCTTCAAGTTTTACATAACGGAAGCCTTGAAAAGTAAAATGAGGTTCATATAGTTCTTCACCGTTTCCATTACAGATATAAGTAACTTTTTGTGCAGCATCTCTAATATTATCTCTATAGAAGTTCCCATTCTTATCTAAAACTTCACCATGAATTAAAGTTACTTTTTGCCCTTTTTCTCCATTGATCTTAAAGCGTACAAAACCAGCCATATTCTGTCCAATATCTAATACAAGCTCTCCCTTTGGAGTTTTAAATATTGATAAGGGTTCTATTTCTTCTTGAATTCTAATTGGTTCATTTTCTTGAGCAATTAAATGTGTTTTTGGATAGGGTACAATTACTAAATTACTATATATGCTAGCTTCTTCCTTTTCCATTGCATCATATATTTCGCCATTATATATGTCAGACATTAATATGTTACACTTTTCTTCCTTCCAAGATTCATCAGAAACTATAACATCACTTGTGCCATCTTCATAATAAATGTGCATTTGAAGCAGTAAAGAATTTTTACTTCCATAAGTATCTTTTCTCTTAGTCCATCCTAGATATCCACTGTACCATCCTTCTCCAATTGTTGCATTAAGATTATTATTCTCAGCTTTGATTAAATCAGTAACCTCATAAGTCTGATATTGAATTCTATAATTATAGTCTGTCCATCCTGGTGCTAAATAATCTTTTCCAACTCTTTTTCCATTTATATAAAGTTCATATACTCCTAAACTTGTTACATAAACTACAGCTTTCGTAACCTCTTTATTTATAGTAAAATTTTTAAAACAACTAAATGGAGCCCTAGCTTTAGAGTCTTCATTTATTTTTTGCTCTTTTACAGAAATCCACTCTGCCTTCCATTCCGAAGTATTTATTAAACCCATTTCCCAAAAGCAAGTATTACTCCAATCGGATTCTTCTTCTTTATTAATCCATACCTTTACTCGATAAAAATAACGCTTTTTACTTTCAAGAGGCGCTCCTTCATAAGGAATATGAATTGATTTTTCAGAGAAAGTATGCATGTTCCATACAATATTCTTAAATTTTTCGTCTGTTGCAACTTGTATTTGAAATTGCTGTTGTTTCACATTTCTTTTATCAGAAACAATCTGCCAGCTCAATCTTGGATTTATTCTATCTATTCCTATTGGATTTTCTAAATATTCACATTTTAAATTTTTTACAACTAGCATACTAAAACTCCTCTCGATATCTATGCATGTTTCAATTGATAATGTATCATTTATACGTAATAATATATAAACAAAGCTTTAGCTTTAAAATAATTATATAAATTCAATTGAATTACATATACTTTTTAAATGTATAATTAGGC
>JAQSXU010000352.1 GCA_029256485.1 Clostridiaceae bacterium | reverse complement strand
AGGCTTTAGTTGAATTTATGAAGAAATTTGAAGAAGAAAATAAATAGATAATAACAATTAGAGAATCATATTTTTGATTCTCTAATTAATTTTGAAATAAATGAGTGCAAAATGCATGAAAATAAGGTTTACAATGGAAACGTTTTAAGATATACTAATTGAGTGAGGATTCTATTAATTGGAAATAAGATATTTTTTTAATAGAATACATTTTGATATAATTGTTAACGTGTGCAAGAGTATTTATCAATTAAAGTAGTATTGTATCATAGTAATTTTTTATGGAAAGTAGACAAACTACTTTTGTTAAAGTTAACAAAAAAGTTATAAAATTATAATGGGGGAAATAGAAATGTTAAAAAGAATCACAAAAATGACAAGCTTATTAGTATGCTTTGCGTCTGTTGCTTCAATTATTCCAGCATATGCTGCTGATGTAAAAAAGATAGATGCAACTAATGGAACAATTTATAATGCAAGAGCAAAGGGAGCAGGTATTTTTATTGATGGAGAAATAAATGATAAAGATGAAGCTCAATATTTTATATCTACAGATGGAAAATACAATGAGATTAGTGGACTTGACAATGGAGATGCTGCTCAAGATTTATTATTAAATAAATATTTAGAAATTGATGATGATACTATGGTAGATATAACTAATAATTATAAAGTAATAGATAATAATACAAGAGCAGATTTAGAAGATGATGTAGCAACAACATTAAGAAAAAAGATTAAAAATGATGATGATGGAAGATTTGATAAAAACACTTTCGAAAGTTCAAATATAATCAAGGGCGGAAAGTTTTTAGCAGCGGGAAGTGGGCTAAGTGTATTCAAATATAATTTGAAATCGCCAAGTAGTACTAAGAATTCAGATGCTATTTATTCAGACTATGCTGGAAATTATGTTGATGCTGATTATAATTTAGGAAACTTGAAAGTTACTACAACAGGGGATAGTGTTATTATTAAAAATACTAAAGACACTTATGAGATAAAGAAAAATGATGAAGTTACTTATGAGGTGAGGGCAGAAATATCTGAAGATTCAACTAATAAGTATATTACAGATATTTCTGATTATATATATAGATTTGCCAATCTTACAATATATGAAAGAAGAAAAGGAGATACAGCTTGGACACCTGCAACATCTGAATATGGATTTGGGGGGCCTAAGTATAAGGTAACAAATTCTGGTTCAGTAGTTGTACTACAAAAGTTCTCAAAAACTGCAGCCTCACAAAAAGTAGATGGTATTAATTATTCTAAAGATTCAGCTATTTATTTCCTTAATGATGAAGATGGAAAAGATGAAGTTATATTAGGGAAATCAGCAGCAAGCTCAGCAACAAAAGTTGGAGGTACAGCTACTGGTGCAAAAGTGAAAATTACAGGTAATTCACAAGGTTTTTGTAGTGCTTTCTTAGATGTTAATGATAAAAAGGTATATGGAGAAACTCTTAAGTTAAAAACAAAAGATGGATTCAATTATGTAGATCTTGGTGATACTGATAGTACAGATACTGACTTGGTAGATTCTATATACACATCTGGCGGATTTGTATGGGTTTTAGATAAAGGATATGTAAAAGCATGGGATGGAAATGAAAGCTTTGCTAAAGTATATAAAGTAGATGGTTCTATGAATAATATGTCTATTGGAAGTAAGGATGTTATGGTTCTTTGGAATGAAGACGATAGTGTTTATTCAGTTATAAATAATAGTAAAACAGATAAAGCAGTAACAACAGGGGCTGCAGTTACCACAGATACTACAAAAGTAAATTCTAGTGGATGGGTTAAAGCAGCCGATGGAGCTTACACATTTATCAATACTGATGGCGTTAAAGCTATAAATTGGAAACAGGATGGAGCTTATTGGTATTATTTAAACCCAACAATAGGCACTATGACTACAGGTTGGCAAAATGTTAATGGAACTTGGTATTACTTGAATCCTGGTACAGCATCAGGTCCATTAGGAGCTATGCAAACTGGTTGGATTAATGATAAAGGAACATGGTATTATTGTGATGGTACAGGTGCTATGTTATCTAATACAACTGTTGGCGGATATGTATTAGGATCAAATGGAGCATGGATAGGTTAGAGAAATAATTATTATGATTAATAGCTATTATGTGATACCACTCTTTTGGAAATAAAATAAAAGTTATAGAATTCAAACCATAGAAAAAACAATTTTTATGGTTTGAATTTATGTTTAAAGAGAGTGATAAGAAATCGTATCAAATTAAGTAAAAAATTACCCTACATTTTTATTTTCTCCTCCATTCTGACAGGTATATGACTCCGCATGGGTTACAGCAGATTCCGTTTCAGTAGCTTTAAATTCCATTATACCCTCAATCTTAATCTTATCTTTGTCTGTCAATTTTCTATAAAGTTTGATTATATTGATTTCATCTTCAGTAAGGGAACCTAATGAAGAAATGTTTTTACTGATTTCAGTATTAACTGGTTTTTCACTATTTATGTTAGAAATATCAGTAATAAACATAGTTCCAGTTCCATTAATTAGCCAGTTTTGTGAAACTTTATATACGTTTTCTATGTTAACTAATGCTTTGCTGGATGGTTTATAGCGACCTTTAATCCAATCTGTAATATTACCAGGAGAATAACTTATTGATTCGGCAAATTGTTTTTTTGTAAGGTTATAATGTCTTAATATTAATTCCAATCTCTCACCAATGCTGGTATCCATTTCAAACAAACCTCCTAAATTTTACTGAAATAAGTAAAAAAATACTTTACAAGTACTGATTTCAGTAATATAATTAGTACGTGATAAGA